>NZ_SFBV01000075.1:0-13007 GCF_007095585.1 Microcystis sp. M_OC_Ca_00000000_C217Col | reverse complement strand
TCTTTTAAAGAATCTTGAGTCCCTAAATCAACAGAACATCCTAATATATCTTCTAAGTAAAGTCGTACCTCGATAAACTCAAATAACCCTACCGCTTTACTAAATTCTGTGTGGAAACGAGGTCTATACCGATAGAATATCCGCAAAATAGTCCTAAAAGTTTTGCCCAATAAGCACTTCAGGGTTCCATAAGCAAAAATTATCACACAAAGTCGAGAAGAGCCATAAATCTACATCACTGTCAAAACGTGCTTCATCCCTTGCTACTGAACCAAATAAGTAGTCATGCAAAATTAATTACCTGCCTGATCGAGCTAAAACCCTTACGGGGCAATGATCGTCATGTGTAAATAATTTTGCCTAGGTACTTAGAGAACTCCATAAAAAAGATGATCCAATAGTCAAGTGGTTTGATAAGGGATTTCCACAAACCACTTTGGCAAATGGGGAAGTCGATTAATCTGTTTTTCCAACTCTGCCATTGCCTTCTGAATCAACTTTACCCCAGTGTGGTAAACCTTCTCAATGAGCTTGACGACCGGATTTTTTCCTTTGAAGGTAAGGGTTTCGGCAAAGTGAAGCACCGTTTCCACACCCCAAGAGTAAACTCCCCTTCCAATGCTGCTCCAGCCAGCCAAAGGTACGTTCTACTGGATTGTACTTGCTGTGATAGGGGGGATAGTAGGCTAACTCAATGTTCAATTGCGACTGCTGGGCAAAGGCTACCATCCGGTTCATAAACTGAGTACGACGAGAATGGTTCTCCGGCCCATTGTCTTGGTTAATCACCAATTTGTGAATGTGGCTAAAGCGGTCTTTTACCATCGCCCACCACTGCTCCAGCAAGTCCACAATACAATCTGCGGTCAGTTTAGAGCTGACAAAGAACAAGTACAGTTCATTGTATTCGGGGAGGAAAATACCATAGGGGGTGAGGGTGGTGCTCGCATCAAAATCATGATCTAAGGCAATAGTGGTCACTCGCGTTTTGCCTCCTCGGTCAAACTCTCCAACTTTGACCGCTACTTTGGCATCCATTGAGATACGTAAGGTCTGCGGGTCAGCATCGGCCTGTTGATTAACCGAGTGGATTTGCTCAAAGATGGCATCCGTTTCCGGTATTTTCTTTTGCGGTTTCGCCTTGACTACTCGTTTTAATCTATATCCCATCTCGTTTAATCGGCAACGAATTGTCTCCTCACTGGGTAATTCCTCCGGATGGTAGCCTTTCTGCTCTATCAATTGACGACGCACTTCCGATGCACTTATCCGGCTGTATAAACGGGTGCTTTTGAAACTAGGATCGGTCTGTGCCTGGGGTTCTACCAAGGCTCGTATGTCTTCGAGCAAATTAGGTAATTTTTCTTCTACTCGCTTGCGTCCACTGCGATGATAACCATCTTCGAGTGCTTGTCCACTGGTCAATTCCCCCATCCCTTTGCGGATTGTTCGCCGATTCCAGCCCAATTCTCGTTCGGCAAAGGTTTGCCCTCCAATACCTAACGTTTTCACCACTTCTGCCATAAATTGTCGTCTGTCACTGCCTTTCAGCTTTTGGGCAGTTTTGATATAAAGGGCTTTCAGACTATCGGTTAGTTGAATCAGGGATGCTGGTTTCATGCGAGTTCCTCACTCTGAGGATTTTCCCGTTATTATAGGATCAATCATTCTCTGTAATTCTCTTAGAGACAGAGATTTTACCCCTAGTTTTTCTAATTGTTCTCGGTGTGTTGCAAGAATTGTTAGTACCTCATCTCGTTTCATGGCTATTTTCTGAAATCTGATTCCTTCATTGTAACCTTAATGTTTGTTTGATGAATAACATTAGACCTCGATCTAATATTATCTCAAGGCTCAAAGTCTTTTTAGTTAAGAAACTTACCCAAATAAAAATGATTTTAATCGCCCCATATTTTTTCAATGAAATCAAATTGGCAACGATAGATATACATTTCAGCTATAGAACTACTTAGTTAGTACATAGTATAAAAGCAAGCTGTGATTGGGTGATAATTTTTGGAGATGTCTCTTGAACAAGAGGATAACTTATGAATGTCTTTCTCCGCTTTAATTCTCGTATTCTAAACTGGCAAAAAGTCAAAATCTATAATTTCTGCAAAGGTATAAGGACAAACTTGCGGAAACGTATCAACAGATAAACCAGTTTTTTTGATCACCGATCGCTTGGCTTTATCATAAATTATATCTAACCTAGAAGCCCCATAATTGTAGAGGGTTTTTGACTGGAATAAAATTTCTAGTTCTAGACGGAAATTATCGATTTCATCGGCCCATCCCCGGCCACAATTACCTTTTTCAGTCAGCCAATACTGATACATTAATAAATGTTTAACGGTTTGAATTAGATAGCTTTCCACTTTGTTCCTTTGTTCTCTCCCCAAATCTTCTATCTCCGTTAAAAGATGTTCCCAATCTAAATTTTTCATCTCCCCGCGTCGAATTTGTTCGGTGGTTCGCTCAATCCACAAAACAAAGTCCTGATCATAAAGCTGTTTTAATTCTTCCCACTGCATAGATTTTTGAGATTGAGCCGCGCTTTTATGATCAATCATAAACAACAAAACCCCCCACCAATGGGCGGGGGGTTTTTTAGTTACCTAATTCAAGGTTTAGCCGAACTTGCCAGCAGTGGAAGCGATCAAGAAGGCGGCGTAGGTGAAGATATAGCCAACGGTGAAGTGAGCTAAACCAACCAAACGAGCCTGAACGATCGAGAGAGCCACGGGTTTGTCTTTCCAACGAACGAGGTTCGCCAGAGGAGTGCGTTCGTGGGCCCAAACGATAGTTTCGATCAACTCTTGCCAGTAACCACGCCAAGAGATCAGGAACATGAAACCGGTTGCCCAAACGAGGTGTCCAAAGAGGAACATCCAGGCCCAGACAGAAAGGTTATTAACACCGTAGGGGTTGTAACCGTTGATTAACTGAGCCGAGTTAGCCCAGAGGTAATCGCGGAACCAGCCCATCAGGTAGGTGGAGTTTTCGTTAAACTGAGCCACGTTACCCGACCAGACACCGAGGTGTTTCCAGTGCCAGTAGAAGGTTAACCAACCCAGGGTGTTCAACATCCAGAACATGGCTAGGTAGAAGGAATCCCAAGCAGAGATGTCGCAAGTACCGCCACGGCCGGGACCGTCGCAAGGGAAGGAATACCCGAAGTCTTTTTTATCGGGCATTAATTTGGAACCACGAGCGTCTAAAGCACCTTTAACCAGGATTAGAACGGTGGTGTGTAAACCAAGAGCGATCGCATGGTGAACGAGGAAGTCGCCAGGACCGATGGTTAAGAATAGGGAGTTAGTGCCGCTATTGATTGCGTCTAACCAACCGGGTAACCAAACATCACCGTAGTTGGGATAGGCGGTGTAAGCGATACTATCGGGGTTAGACAACAGTACGTTCATGCCGTACAGGGTTTTACCCGAAGCTGCTTGCACGAATTGAGCAAACACAGGTTCGATCAAGATTTGTTTTTCGGGAGTACCGAAAGCGACGACCACATCGTTATGAACGTAGAGGCCGAGGGTGTGGAAACCTAAGAAAAGGGAAACCCAGCTTAGGTGAGAGATGATCGCTTCTTTATGCTCCAGCATCCGCGCCAGCACGTTATCTTTGTTCGCTTCGGGATCATAGTCACGCACGAAGAAGATAGCACCGTGAGCGAAAGCACCCACCGCTAGGAAACCAGCGATGTATTGGTGGTGGGTATAAAGAGCCGCTTGGGTAGTGTAGTCCTTAGCGATAAAGGCATAAGGGGGTAGCGCGTACATATGCTGCGCCACCAGAGAGGTGATCACGCCTAAAGAAGCGAGAGCCAAACCGAGTTGGAAGTGGAGAGAGTTGTTAACCGTGTCATAAAGATTTTTGTGACCGGCTCCTAACTTACCACTGGGGGGTCTGTGTGCATTAAGGATGTCCTTGATGCTGTGACCGATGCCCCAGTTGGTGCGGTACATATGACCAGCCACAATGAAGATCACAGCGATCGCCAAGTGGTGGTGAGCCATATCGGTTAACCAGAGGGACTCGGTTTGGGGATGGAAACCACCTAAGAAGGTGAGGATCGCAGTTCCCGCGCCTTGGGCAGTACCGAAAATGTGGTTAGCAGTATCGGGGTTTTCTGCATACACACCCCAGTCACCGGTGAAGAAGGGTAGTAAACCCGCCGGGTGGGGAGGAGTGGAGAGGAAGTTGTCCCAACCAACGTGCTGACCGCGGGATTCGGGGATAGCAACGTGAACGAGGTGTCCGGTCCAAGCCAGAGAGCTAACACCGAACAGAGCGGCGAGGTGGTGGTTCAGGCGAGATTCAGCGTTTTTGAACCAAGCGAGGCTAGGACGGAACTTAGGTTGTAAGTGTAACCAGCCAGCAAAGAGGAAAATCGCCGAGAGAATCAGCAGGAACACCGCACCTTGGTATAGGTCTTGGTTGGAGGTCATACCGATGGTGTAGAACCAGTGGTAAACCCCGGAATAGGCGATGTTAACCGGATTAGAAGCGCCAGCTTGGGTGAAGGCATCTACAGCGCCTTTACCGAACTGGGGATCCCAAATCGCATGGGCGATGGGACGGATGTTTAAGGGATCTTTGATCCACTGCTCGAAGTTACCTTGCCAAGCGACGTGGAATATAGTACCGGAAGTCCACAGGAAAATGATTGCAATGTGGCCGAAGTGCGACGCGAAAATCTTTTGGTAGAGATTCTCTTCCGTCATGCCATCATGACTTTCAAAATCGTGGGCTGTGGCGATCCCGTACCAAATCCGACGGGTAGTCGGATCTTGGGCTAGATCTTGGCTAAATTTAGGGAATTTAGTTGCCATAGCTGTTTAGGAAATTCTCCTCTCTAAATAACTGAGGCTCTTACACGAGTGCTGGTTATTTCCTTTTTTCAATTCACCCACTGTAATAGGAAACGCTTACAGAGGTATCGGTCAATCGACGCTGGTTCTGCCTAGTCTTGCCAATCCCCGGGGGACTGGCAAGCCCTTATAGGCAAGTTTAGCCAATCGAGAGACTTCTGGCCAAGAAGAATGCCCAAGTGGTGACAATACCGCCTAAGAGGTAGTGAGCCACACCAACGGCACGACCTTGAATGATGCTCAGGGCGCGAGGTTGGATAGCGGGGGCAACTCTTAACTTGTTGTGCGCCCAGACGATCGACTCGATTAATTCTTGCCAGTAGCCGCGACCACTGAACAGGAACATCAAGCTAAACGCGAAGACGAAGTGACCGGCTAGGAACATGATTCCGTAGGCGGACAGGGCAGAGCCATAGGAATTAATGACTTGCGCTGCTTGCGCCCAGAGGAAATCCCGTAACCAACCGTTGATGGTGATGGCACTTTGGGCGAAGTTACCGAGGGTAACGTGGGTGACAGTGCCATCGGGGGCGACGGTTCCCCAGACATCGGACTGCATTTTCCAGCTAAAGTGGAAGATTACGACCGAGATGGAGTTGTACATCCAGAACAGGCCGAGGAAAACGTGATCCCAACCGGAAACTTGGCAGGTACCGCCGCGACCGGGACCATCGCAGGGGAAACGGAAACCGAGATTCGCTTTATCGGGAATCAGACGGGAACCGCGAGCGTAGAGAACCCCTTTGAGGAGAATCAACACGGTGACATGGATGGTGAAGGCGTGGATGTGATGCACGAGGAAATCGGCAGTACCGAGAGTGATCGGCATCATGGCCACTTTGCCACCCACTGCTACTACGTCGCCACCGAAAGCATAACTAGCGGTAGTGAGAGCGTTAGGAGCGGTGTTGCCGGGGGCCAGGGTGTGGAGACTTTGTACCCATTGAGCAAAGATGGGTTGTAGTTGAATTCCCGTATCCGAGAACATATCTTGGGGACGACCAAAAGCCCGCATGGTGTCGTTGTGAATGTATAAACCGAAGCTATGGAAGCCAAGGAAAATACATACCCAGTTCAGGTGGGAGATAATTGCGTCGCGATGACGGATCACCCGATCGAGCAGGTTATCGACGTTTTTGGCTGGATCGTAGTCCCGCACCATGAAGATCGCTCCGTGCGCTCCCGCACCGACGATTAAGAAGCCACCGATCCAAGTGTGGTGAGTGAACAAGGATAGTTGGGTGGCGTAGTCAGTCGCCTGATAGGGATAAGGCGGCATGGCGTACATATGGTGGGCCACGATGATGGTTAGCGAACCTAAGAGAGCAAGGTTAATCGCTAACTGAGCGTGCCAAGAGGTGGTCAGGATTTCGTACAGTCCTTTGTGACCTTGACCGGTGAAGGGACCTTTGTGGTTTTCAAGGATTTCCTTCATGCTGTGACCGATACCCCAGTTGGTACGGTACATATGACCAGCAATGATGAATAATACAGCGATCGCCAAGTGATGGTGAGCGGTATCGGAAAGCCAGAGACCACCGGTCACGGGGTTCAAGCCACCTTTGAAGGTGAGGAAATCCGAGTAAGCACCCCAGTTAAGGGTAAAGAAGGGGGTCAAACCCTGGGCGAAACTGGGATATAAGTCCGCCATCTTGCTCGGTTCGAGGATGAACTCGTGGGGCAAGGGGATGTCTTGGGGAGCTACTCCAGCATCGAGGAGTTTGTTCACCGGTAAAGAAACGTGAATCTGATGACCAGCCCAACCTAGGGAACCTAAGCCGAGTAAACCCGCCAAGTGGTGGTTCATCATCGATTCCACGTTTTGGAACCATTCCAGTTTCGGTGCGCTTTTGTGGTAATGGAACCAACCGGCAAACAGCATCAGGCCCGCCATAACTAAACCACCGATAGCGGTGCAGTATAGCTGATAGCTGTTGGTGAACCCAGAAGCACGCCAGAGGTAGAACAGACCAGAGGTGATCTGAATACCGTGGAAGCCGCCGCCCACATCGCCGTTGAGGATGCCTTGACCGACGATCGGCCAGACCACTTGGGCGCTGGGTTTGATGGCCAGCGGGTTGGTTAACCAAGCTTCATAGTTAGAAAATTTCGCGCCGTGGAAGTACATTCCACTTAGCCAAACGAAGACAACGGCGAGATGTCCGAAGTGGGCGCTGAAGATTTTCCGAGAAATATCTTCGAGATCGCTGGTTTGACTATCAAAATCGTGGACGTTGGCGTGTAGGTTCCAAATCCAGGTAGTGGTTTTGGGTCCTTTGGCTAAAGTGCGATCAAAATGCCCCGGTTGACCCCACTTCTCAAAGGAAGTAGGTACTGGGTCTTTATCTACAATCACTTTAGCTACCGCCTCTTTGGGGGGGAGTGCCATGAGGATTCTCCTCTCTCGACAATAGACTTAGCGTTTTATTTGAGGATAGATTTTTTAACCTAAAAAAGGCAAGTTGAAATCTGACCCACCTTTTGTTAATGTTGCTTGACTTTCCTCTTGGGTGAGATTCCAGTCGAAAGCATCAATAGTAGATGATAAGTCTTTGTTCTCTTGTCTGTTCGTTATGCTTAACAATAATTAAAATTCTCTCAATCCTTGATAGGAGAGACATTTTCTGCTATGGACGGTCTTAGTCAGGGTCAGACCAGTGATTTTTCTTTACAAAAGTTTATCAATTGTCGCTCCGGACGCCAATTTCCCCCTTTTCTCCCTCACCAGACCATATAGAAAATTCAATAGATAGATTCTCAAAAAACAATCAAACAATTCTGTAAAATTGAGGCCATAACCTGATCTTCTCCCGCTTTTGCTGACACCGGAGCATTCAATGACTCTAGCAAAAATCAATGGTTTGTATAGATTTTGGCCTTGGCTCTAGGAGGAACGTGCTATCCCTACTACATAAATTAATCCCAGTCAAAACCCTTCGTATATGTCTTGTGATCGGTTTACTGACCACCCTGTTAACCGCCTGTGGCGATCGCCTAACGGCTACCAATCTCCCCACTTCGGAAACCTCTAATCTTCCCGTCGTCCAAGGCCGCATTTCTGAGGTTGCCCCCCCGGTCCTAATTCAGGAACTGCGCCCCAGTTTAGATCGTTACGCTCCCCAAGTAACGATTCTCAGTCCTCTGGCCGAACAAGTTTTCGATGACCCTCAGGTGACAGTTAAACTACAAGTGTCAGATCTGCCAATTTTCCAAGACGATACCCTGAAATTAGGACCCCACTTGAGCCTAATTGTCGATAATGAACCAGCAGCAGCCATTTACGACCTCAAGCAACCGATTATCCTAGAAAATCTTGCCCCCGGTACTCATACCCTCCGCGTCTTGGCCCTGCGGCCTTGGCAGGAAAGTTTTAAAAATGATGGGGCCTTCGCTGAAACAACCTTTCATATTCTGACAAAAACAGGCAAAAATGCCCCTGATCATAACTTACCCCTATTAACCTACAGTCATCCGCAGGGAATCTACGGTGCAGAACCGATCCTGCTCGATTTTTATCTGAGTAATGCTCCTCTACGTCTGTCCAATACTGCCAACGGGGATAATAATCTTCAAGATTGGCGCATTCGTGTCACCGTCAACGGTGAAAGTTTTCTGCTTGATACTTGGGAACCGATTTATCTCAAGGGTTTTAACAAGGGCAATAACTGGGTACAACTAGAATTCATCGATGGTAAGGGAAATAAAATCGAAAACGAGTTTAATACCAGCGTGCGCGTGATTAGCTTTGATCCCTCTTACCAAGACGGCCTCAGTCAATTAGTCCGCGGCGATTTATCCCCTATAATTGCCCGTAGCATTGTTGATCCCAACTATCAAACTATTCCTAGTCTAGAGGAAGAAACCCCCGTTATTGAGCCAGAAACCCCTATAGTTGAGGAAGAAACCCCTGTAGTTGAGCCAGAAACCCCTGTAGTTGAGCCAGAAACCCCTATAGTTGAGGAAAGCCCTGTTATTGAGCCAGAAAGCCCTGTTATTGAGCCAGAAAGCCCAATAGTTGAGGAAAGCCCTGTTATTGAGCCAGAAAGCCCTGTTATTGAGCCAGAAAGCCCAATAGTTGAGGAAAGCCCTGTTATTGAGCCAGAAAGCCCAATAGTGGAAGAAAAACCAGTAGAGACAGAAACAATCGAAAAGGTCGAGGAAACCCCTGAAGCGATCGAATCTCCCCTAACCACCATACCAGAGACAAAGGAGATTAACGAACCTGCCCCTGGGATTCAGCCTCCGCTAGAAGTGGAACCTATTCCCGAACCCCAGAACAATAGCGAGCAAAAAATCACCATTTTTGATCGCGTTCAACAAACCTTAAACCGCTTCCAGTTGGCCTCTTCCCCAGCAGAAAAAGATATCGAACTACCCACCCTCGATCCTCAATTATTCAGCAATGTCGATCGCTCTTAAAACCCAGCTTAATCCTGTTTTTAGGGGAAGTGGGGAGGTGGGGATTTTTCAGTGAGCAGTGAACAGTAAACAGTAATCAGTGAAAAGAAAGTTCCCAAGTTTGGTTCTATTGGAGTTAAAGTGATAAGCTTATCTTATTGAAAAAAGGGCATAAGCCTTATGTCCCTAGCATTAATAACCATTATGTAACACAGTGAACATTTTTCACCTGATGTCCAGAAGACCCCGAAGTTTTCACCTAAAACTTTCTACTTAGGGCTGGCTGAATAACTGCCTCCTGCCCTCTGTCTGACCCCATCCTAGGTCTTTTTCGGTAAACCCTACTTAAAACTGGAATCTGCAATCTGATAACTGATAACTGATAACTGATAACTGAAACCTCCAACCGCTCGATCGAGAAATTATTAAACTAATATTTCGCAATATAGACAAAATTGGGAACTAGGTTATAATCTAGAACGTCTCTAGGTAATTTACCAATTTTTTGCTTGAGGTAATTGTGTTTAACAAAATTTCCCTTGTCGCTGGTTTTGCCGGTTTAGTTGCCCTAACTACCCTTGGCGCTGTACCCGCACAAGCAGGACCACAAAATAACGAAATCTTGATCAGTCAACTGCGCGGCCATAACACCTACAGAGGTGAGCCACAACTCAACCCCGGTGACTATATACTGGGTCGCGTCCGGGGAACCGTGGGTGGAATTCTGTCCATCCAATTGATCAGACCTGTGACAGTGGATGGCAAAGAAATTTTCAGTGGTGACTTTGCCGACGGAACCACCGCTCGTATTGTTGGGGATGCCATGGGTGGTGATGACGTGATTTTGCAAGTGGTAGATGGCAAATTAGTTTATGTGGGTAAAGCTCGTCCCTATTGGGTTTCCCGCTTGAAACTAAAATCGGAAATCTCCACCAGCGCTACTCGCTCGCAACTTTTAAGAGAAGTTAACCAAAAAGAACCCGCTTGGGGACTTCCCGCTTTACCGCCGGAAACCAGAACCTTTACTGAAGTTGCTCCTCAACCCGCTCCCGAGCCTAGTGTATCTCCTATCCGCGGACTTTGGTAGTGGGAAGACATCAGGAGAAAATCTCTTGTCTTTAGACTGAGAAGCTGAAAAATCTTCTCAAAGCCCAATACAAATGCACTAAAATTCCTCCTCTTTTTCCGATCGAAGGGGGGGTTTTTTATTTAGGGTTTGCGGCAAAAAGTTTTTCGTGGGGGTAGGGTGTGGGGTGTAGGGTGTAGGGTTTTACCGATTTTGAGGGGGTCAATTACCTAATTTTCAGGGAAAAAGTCCCGGAATTTTACCCCCGATCACTCCAAGGGTTGGCACTTTTTGAGGGAAAAAAAGTCTAAAAGCCTTATCCAACAAGGTTTTTAGATTTATTCAGCCAACCCTATTTAGTCAAAAATTGAGAAATAATTGTATTTCAGCCCAGATTCTCGTCAAAACATCGGTAAGGGCATGATCGCTATTTAATTCGATTAACTGTACCCAAGGACGAGAAAAAGCATAATAGCGACTATTTTCTGGGGGAATTACCCCATCGTTACTGCCATGAATAATCAGGGTGGGGAGCTGCCTGATTAACTTTTCTTGGGGATAATTAGCTAAATCCTCAATAAACTTGTAATAAATCGGCAGATAACGACGATAACCGTAGTGATAAACCGATAAACTCCCAGATTTTTGCCAATTGGCTAGGGTTTCTGCTCCCAATTGTCCTAACCAAATCGGCCCGAAATTAAAAGCGGGAGCTAATAAAACGAGCCTTTGCACCTGAAAATAAGTTTCTGCCAGCCAAGCTGCCGTTAAACCGCCAAAACTGGAACCAATCAGTGTAACGGGAAACTGAGATTGTTCAATCAATTGGCCGACTTGAACAATCTGACGAGTGAGAGTTAAGCTAGAAAAGTCATCACCGTTAAGATCGGGAATTTCCATTGCTAAACCCCTCTTTTGCCAACAATGTCTCAAAAATTGCGCTTTTGTAGATTGGGGGCCAGAAGCAAAACCGTGTAGATAAATATATCTGTTTTCAAGGACTGCCATTCTAGAACCAATTAGATTTCTTCATCTTGCTCTTTGGTGGCACTGGGAGAAGAATTATAAATGGCATCTAACTGTTGACGAGCATCTTCGACAGTGAGAGAACGAATCACTAACAGAGGTTCATTAATCGGTTGTCCAGTCTCGTCCAAAAGTTCGGGATGGGAAGTCATGGGATAACCGTAGGGATTATAGGAATTACCCGATTTAGCAGGACGTTTCTGGGAATCCATGCTGACAGTAATCAGACTCCGAATTAAATTATTAATGGTCAAAAAAGCGATAACTGTGAAGGCGAGGATATAGAGCAGATGTAACATTGGCCGAGTCTCCCGTGAATTATGCGTGAATATTCCTACAATTGCCAAAACTTTATGCTAAAAATTCGCTCAACTCTCTAGCTTACCAAAAAAGTTTCAAGTTAAGCGTCAGTTTGAGGAGATTGATATTCTCCCCAACCCTGTAATCGACGACGACGACTGCTGACCCCCCAACACTCTGCCACCAGCTGATGCCAAGGCAACAACATCTTGGCCTCGATACCCACCTGACCACCTGTGGTTTTAAAGAGTAAATGAGCCGTGGCTACCTCCTGTTGAGCGTTTTTGACTCTTGCTAATAAATCGTTTTGTTCCTCGAGGCTGAGAAAGGATAATCTCTCGGATTCGAGGAGGAGACGGGAACGGGAAAACCAATAGGTGAAATCCTCTAGTAGAGGTTCCAAGATAGTTTTCAGGAGTTCGTTTTCGGTGGGTTGCGAAGGGAACATTATTCTTATAATGACGATTTTGCTTACCTTAATCTTAGCGTTATTTATATTTCTTAACATTGTGACGGGAAAATTTTAAGATTTGCCCCGGCTGTAGGCGGCACTAAAGAAGTCCTGTTCACAACTAAGGGCATAACGATAGGATAAAGAGATATTTTCCGTCATCAGGGCGTATTTATCCGCTAATTCCTCTAACTGGCTTGCTAAAGCTGCGAATTCATTCCCACTATAACTATCAATCCAAGCTTGATAGGGATTCTCAGAAATCGCTTCTAAGGCTAATTGTTGGCCCAGATAAGCATAAAGACGCATACAGGGACTCATCGCCACGGCAATCGCACCGATGTCACCCATCCAAGCGGTAGCGAGAAGAAAATCCGTATAGCGACGGGTGGCATTAGCGGGCTGAACCTTTCTTAGGTCAACCCCCCACTGTAAAGCGTAATTTTCGTGTAATTCTAACTCCTTTAATACCCCCGCCGCCAACCGATGAAAGCTAGTAAATCCCTGCCAATCAGAAGCTTTAGCGGCGGCGATACTGTAAGCACGGGCGAAAGATTCCAGAAAAAAAGCATCTTGACCGACATAAAAAGCGAAACAATCCCGTTTAAGCTCTCCTGTGGCGATACCTCGCACAAAAGGGTGTTCTAGACAAGCTTGTACTAGATCTTGATGGCTGTGCCAAAGTTGCTGACTAAGCATGGGAAAATACTAATTAGGTGGACAAGGTTGGTTAAGTGGGTGGGTGGAATTAAATATAAGATGAATGTAGCGATTGTCTTAAAAGTCAAGGGGAATAAAGAAAATCTTTTGTACCCCAAATAGGCAAGACAAAGTAACGGCACCAGTCATCCGTTTTGTCAGCGATGAAATTGTTCGGAAAACT
>NZ_SFBV01000074.1:0-14806 GCF_007095585.1 Microcystis sp. M_OC_Ca_00000000_C217Col | reverse complement strand
TGTCCACGCCCTTTTTCAGAATATAGGCACCCAAGCTACAAAGCGGTATTTTTTACCTAGGTTGGGACGGGTTGCCTACTTCTCAAGATACAAGGTTGGGTTGAGGAACGAAACCCAACCAAGAGTAACCTTTGGGGTGGTTGGGTTTCGCTTTTTCAAGCGAATTGATCTATTTTCGACCCAGTATTGTTTCGCTCAACCCAACCTTGACTTTACAGATGCAGCGATCATTGCCATAGCTGAAAGGCTTACTATTACTCGCGTTTACACACTTGATCGCCGAGATTTTTCGATTATTCGTCCAAGTCACTGCGATTACTTTGAGTTATTTCCTTGAACCACCAGCTAACACTGCGTGGCAGCGGACGGTCGCAATTCGTCGCTGCCGAGCTTGCTTTCTAATGCCGTCGCTGATTTGAGCCGTTAGCGATCGAGCGCGCTACGCACCGATCGGGTTCTGGACTTCCCCATTGACAAAAAGCCATAACCTGTGCTGCAGGAAGGATTAACAGAATTTCCGATACCCCCTTACTGGGTACAAATTAAGAAAACCTCTAATAAATCTAACGCCGTACAAACTCCTCGTCAATAGCAAATCAGGTTATACTTCACACCCCACACCCCACACCCCACACCCTACCCCCACGAAAAACTTTTTCAGCAGACCCTACCTATCGATCCCATTTTTACCTATTCTAAGCGCAGGATTTCTCCACCTCTGGCTAGAGATAATTCTGCTGCCTGGAGGATTTTGACTAATTGGGTCCCTACCGATCCCGAAGATACAGGAGAATCGACACCCGTAGCCACCGACTCTAAAAAATGTTCGCACAATGCTTTCAGGGGTTCACCATCGGCAATAGGGATAGATTCCGTCTCCTGTCCCCGGGGAATAAAATAGGCTTCCTGACGTTCAAAATAGCCCTTTTGTCGGGTTAAAGGCGATCGAGAGTCTAATTCATTGAAAATTAAAGTCCCTTCGCTGCCAACTATCCCTAAGCGTCGCTGTTTATCGGGATTCAACCAACAAAGGTGAATAGTCGCTTGAAAACCATCGCCATAGATCAGGGTTAACCAGACTAAATCGGCTAGATTAGGTTGTAGCCAGAAGGTTCCCCTCGCCTGAAGTAATACAGGTGTACTATTTAGCCAATGATTAAAAATCGAGATATCGTGAATAGCTAGATCCCACAAAGCGGACACATCCTGACGAACCGGACCCAGGTGAGTGCGAGTGGCATAACCATAAAGAGGTTTACCGATACCCCCAGATTGCAGGACTTTTTGTCCAGTGATAACGGCGGGATGAAAAAGATAGGTATGATCAACTAATAAAATACGCTGTTTTTGCGCCGCTAATGCCGTTAATTCGGCACATTCTTGGGGATTGAGGGTTAAGGGTTTTTCGGCGAGGACGTGATAACCTAAATTAAGAGCATCTTTAATCAGGGGATAATGGCTGATGGCAGGAGTAACAACGACTACGGCTGAGATTTCGGGATGATTGCGAATAGATTCCCAGTCATTGGCTAAAATAACCTTATTAGTATCGATATTAAATTGATCGCGACAGAGACGGAGTTTTTCAGGAGAGGAGTCAACGATTGCCACTACTTGTGCTGAGGGATGTTGAGAAAAATGACGGACGTAATGCACTCCCCAACGTCCTACCCCTAAAATAGCGATTCCTGTGGACATTTTGCTTACTCAGATAAATCAATCTAGTTTATTTTAAAAGGATTAGGCACAATTGTTAATTGATTCTGAGAACTGGAAGGGATTATGTTAAAATTTTTTATCGATCGAGGGGGAACTTTTACCGATATCGTGGCGATAATCGATCGACCAGAAATTATTGAACGACTAGCTAGAGATGCCGCTAGATTTCTGATTGTTCCCCTTGCCGATCAACAGTGGATTGTTCTCTATAAACTGCTCTCGGAAAATCCCGAAAAATACCCAGATGCAGTCATTCAAGGGATCAAAGATATTAGCGGTTCCCTAGATAACATCGAAGTGATTAAAATGGGAACAACGGTAGCCACCAATGCGCTGTTAGAAAGAAAGGGAGAGCGCACGGTTTTGTTAATCACCAAAGGGTTTAAAGATGCCTTGAGAATTGGCTATCAAAATCGCCCCGATATTTTTGCACGTCAAATTATTCTTCCTTCTTTATTATACGAACAAGTTATCGAAGTGGCCGAACGCTACGATCGTCAAGGACAAGAATTAATCGCCGTTAATCCCGCCCAAGTTAAAGCCGATTTAATACCAGTTTATCAAGCGGGTATCCGAAGTTGTGCGATTGTTTTTATGCACAGTTATCGTTATCCCGACCACGAAAAACAAGTGGCAGCCATTGCCGAAGAAATCGGCTTTACTCATCTAGCTATTTCCCATCAAGTCAGTCCTTTAATGAAACTGGTATCCCGGGGAGATACCACAGTAGTTTCTGCCTATTTATCGCCAATTTTACGCCGCTATGTTGATAGTATTAGCCAGCAATTACCGAAGACTAGCTTGTTATTTATGAAATCCGATGGCGGTTTAGTCACCGCCGATAAATTTCAGGGTAAAGATAGCATTTTATCTGGTCCTGCGGGGGGAATAGTCGGGGCAGTACAAACCAGTTTAAGGGCGGGATTTAGCAAAATTATCAGTTTTGATATGGGAGGAACTAGCACCGATGTTTCTCATTTTCAAGGGGAATATGAGCGGCAAACAGATAACGAAATTGCCGGCGTAAGAATGCGAGCGCCGATGTTAAGTATTCACACCGTGGCCGCTGGTGGGGGTTCGATTTTAGTCTATGATGGTTATCGTTTTCGAGTCGGACCGGAAAGTGCCGGAGCTAATCCGGGACCTGCCTGTTATCGACGGGGTGGACTATTAACAATTACCGATGCTAATGTTTTGTTAGGAAAAATTCAAGCTGCCTATTTTCCCGCTATTTTTGGACAAGAGGGAAATTTACCCCTAGATAGAGAGATTGTGCTGACAAAGTTTCACGAATTAGCGGCAACAATGGGGGGTAATAATAGTCCTGAACTGCTGGCTGCGGGGTTTATTCAAATTGCCGTGGAAAATATGGCTAATGCGATTAAAAAAATCTCTCTGCAAAAGGGTTATGATCTCAGTGATTATACTCTTTGTACCTTTGGCGGTGCCGGGGGTCAAGTGGCCTGTTTAATTGCCGATACTCTGGGAATGAAAAGCATTTTTCTCCATCCCTACGCCGGGGTTTTAAGCGCCTACGGCATGGGTTTGGCCGATTTGAGGGTAATTAAAGAAAAAGCGATCGAACAGCCGTTAAATGCTGATTTAATCGGGCAGTTACTCACGGAAATGAACGAATTAGAAGTTTTAGCAGGTCGGGAATTAGAGGGTTATAATCAGGTGCGGCAGCAAGTCAGTTTAAAATATCAAGGCAGTGATGCCACTTTAGCGGTTAATTTTAGCGATCAAATGCGTCAGGATTTTGAACGGGAACATCAAAGACGTTATGGGTTTAAACAAGAACAAAAAGCTTTAATTGTTGAGTCCATCGCCGTGGAATTGATCGAGACTATGGACAGTCCCCAAGAAGCAATTTTAACTCGCACCCGTCCGATGGGAGAATTACCTCCTATCCTCGATCGAGTAGCGGTTTTTCTGGCTAATCAATGGCGGGAAACGCCAATTTATCAGCGTTCAGATCTGCAACCTTTTGATTGTCTGCCAGGACCCGCAATTATTATCGAAAAAATTAGCACGATTGTGATTGAACCGGGTTGGACGGCCAAATTAACGGAGAAAAATCATTTAATTCTCTCCAAAGCTTAACTAGGGTTTGCGGCAAAAAGTTTTTCGTGGGGGTAGGGTGTGGGGTGTGGGGTGTGGGGTGTGGGGTTTTACCAGTTTTGAGGTGGCCAATTACCTAATTTTCAGGGAAAAAGTGCCTAAATTTCCCCCACTTTTTGATTTCAAAAAAGCCTAAAGATATTATCCAACAAGGTTTTTAGATTTATTCAGCCAGCCCTACTTAGAAATATCTACAGCAGTTATCCTAATTGATCAATTCTCATTTCGCCGAGGTATTTACGGAGACAGGGAGAAAAAACCTCGTAAATCAGGGTAAGGGGTTGGCGAGCGTGCCAAAATAGGTAATGACGACCCCAAAATGCTCCTTTTTCCCCAAAAGCTATTTCTAATTCCGGGGAATGACCGTAATAAAGTCCCTGCACATCGCGATACAATTCCGTGTGCAGCCGCGAGAGACTTTCCCAAATCGGTAGGGAACGATTTTCTAGATATTCGTCCACTTGATTGGCAGACCACCAAGAAGCGGCATAGGCTAACCTTTGACCACTAGCTGTGCGTAACCAGACTTGACGACGCAATCTCGGTCCTGGAATCAGGCTAATTTTCATCGGTGCGCCATCCTCATCGTCGCCGATGGGGGACATATCGATCACATCCACCTCCGTTTTTTCACCAGTTAAAAGTTGTAAATGACGGGTGGGAGAACCATCGCCGAGAATTAAAATCTGCCAAGGAGGCGCGAGTTGGCTATGGGGTAAACCTTGTTTCACATCGGTTTCGTCTCCTTGCCAGAGAGGGGACAGGGAGTACCAAGGACGATTAAGCAGGGGTTTTTCTTGGGGGTGGAGGATAGCAGTCAAGGTTTGTTACAAAACTTTATGATTTTTTCATTAATCATAACACGGGATTTTTGTCTGCTGGTGATAAAAGCGATCGCCTTGCTCCAATCCTCTCTAACTTTTTGGTTAGCATAGGCACTCTCGCCAAAGGAGATCGGCTATTTTGATCTTAACGATAGAAAGGTATGAATATCTGTAGGAGTTTTTGTAATCTTCTCAGGGCAATTAATTGTCGAATCTTGGGAGTGATTTGGGGTGGATAAATGCTAGTGGCTAATTGTTCTTCTAGTAAGGCATATTCTGCCGCATTTAGGGGTTGATTATCCAAGGGCGATCGAGCCGAAGTGATAATTTCTGCTCGTAAAACTTCTTCGGGAATATCTTCAGGAGCGGGCAAAGCAAGGGCTTTTAGGGGCGATAAGAAACCGATCGAGATGAGGATGATAATTTTGGTCGTTCGCTGCATTTAATTTAAACCAGGGGGCAATTTTTCTCGACACTGTTGATGAATTTCCCCGATTCTAGCAAACAACCAGGGATATTTTTGACGATAACTGGGAATTAGAGCCAGAGGACTGAGTAGGGCAGTGGCGGCAATATCGGCTACACTTAATTTATCTCCCACCAAATAGGCCTGATTTTGCCAATATTCTAGAATCTTGAGGGCATTTTCTAGCCGCTCCTCCGCTAGTTTTACCCTGGCTGGGGTGATTTTATATTGTTGTCGCACGATATTAATAATTATTTGACTACTCAGGGAAGGATCGATCGCTTTTCCCTCTCCGGCGCGATAATTATAATAGACAAATCTAGTCGCTACTCCAATACTTTCATCTAACCAATCCTCTAGTAACCAAGCTTGATTTTTCTCCTTTTCCCCAGCGGGAATAAAAGAGGGGAAAGGAACTACTTTTTCTAAATATTTTAAAATGGCAGTAGAATCGGCAATAATCTCATCTGCTGCCATTAAAACGGGGACAGTGGTTAACCCTTTGGTTAGGGGACTGAGTTTGAGAATATGTAGTCCGGGGGTGAGATTTTCTACTTGGTAATCAATCCCCTTATAACCTAGAGCTAAACGAGCTTTGCGACAGTAATGAGAGGTGCTAAATTGCAGTAAGAGCATTAATTGTTGTTGATTGCTATATTAGTTATCAGTTATCAGTTATCAGTTATCAGTTATCAGTTATCAGTTATCAGTTACCAGTTATCAGTTATCAGTTATCAGTTATCAGATTTGAGTTTTAAGTGAGCAGTATGTATTAAGCGAGCAGTATTATTCCTAATATGTTTTCACTGATCACTGTTCACTGATCACTGTTCACTGATTACTATTTACTGTTTACTGTTTACTGAATTGGCAATAGGTCTATACTATGAGCAAACCCCCCCTTTTTTCGGCTGTTTCTCCTCCTGATGCGACTAATTCACTGGCAAAAGATCCCTGGTTAGCTGTCAATCTCTCGATGTTCTTCCCCGGCTTGGGACAATGGTATGCTAACAAAAACCAAAAAGCAACCATTTGGGCGATCGCTCAAGTAATATTAATAATTGTAACAATTTGGTCAATTTTTAGTCCCAATGGCCCTGTAAGCTGGGGATTAGGGGGAATAGTTGCTCTGGTTGTCCTTTACGTTAGCAATATTTTTGACGCTCACTGGAGTGTTTATTATTCCAGACAGAATAACAGCTTAGAGAAAATTCCCCGGAAACAAAAAAACCCATGGTTTGCCGTCTTCGCTAACCGGATTATGCCAGGTTTGGGGCAATTGTACGCTGATAAGGTGAGCTTAGGGATAATTTTTCTGACTATATCCCAGATTAGCCTGAAAATGGCTGATTTTTTTGCTAATATCCTCTTTCTTGCGCCTTTAATTACAGCGATCGCTATTTATCATGTTTATCACACTTTCCCCCATCAATTCCATCCCCATCGTCACACCTATCGTTCCATTTTGGCGCTGATGGTGGCAGCAATTTTTACTTGGGGAATTATCTGTAATTATTTTCCCGATTGGTTACATCAAAAAATAGAATTTTTCGAGATTCCTAGCGAATCCATGCTGCCTACCCTCGCAGTAGGTGATCGCGTTTTCGTCAGTCAATCCAGTAATTATCAAGCGGAAAGAGGCGATATAATTGTTTTTAGAACTCCCGAAAAAATTAAGCAACTAGAGCCTAATTCGGGAGATTTTTTTATCAAACGAGTCATCGCTATTCCCGGGGATACCATTGAAATCCGCAGGGGTAAAGTTTATCTCAACCGGCAAGTTATCGAGGAAACCTACACCGCCGAGTTAGCCAATTATGAAATAGAATTTATGACTGTACCCCCAAAAACCCTGTTTGTTTTGGGAGATAATCGTAACCATAGTTTTGATTCCCATGCTTGGGGTTTTTTGCCAGAAAGTTATATCGTTGGTCAAGCCTATAAAGTTTACTGGCCTCTCGATCGTGTCCAGTCTTTGCTATGATGGGGATGACTGGGGTAACTTTGAGCCTAGGTGTTACAGTTAGATGAGTTGGGGTATTGTTAGATGATTATAACATTCCCAACCTCTTGAAATGTTACTGAAAAATCCCCACTGTTCCTAGATAACTAACTCCAATCTTTTCTTGCTTAATATGCTCTTAAAATTCCCTCAAAAGCTTAAAATTCAGCGAATAATATTATTAATATTCTGGCTAGGAATAGGGATATTTTTCTGGTGGTTATCCTGGCAATCCACTGGGATGAGCCAAATTCAACGACCCGAAACAGTTGCTCAACAAATTTATCAAGCAATGCCAGATTTACCGAAAGAAAACAACTATACCCGTCGAGACACAGGAGCGATCGATCCGAATAATACCCTAATAAGTCGCTTTCTTCGTTATCATCAAGATACCAAAAAAAGATTTACTCTCATCCGTTTTGATTGGCAATTAACCCTAGGAGATTATCTAGGAGTAAACGAGAAAATCAGCGAAGAAAACTATCCCGGACAAGCAACCCTTACCGTTAATCCCATGACTGCCGATATCAAAGCGATTAACAGTCTTAATCGTCGTCAACGGCAGCAGTTAGTAACTCTTTTAGTCGAAATTTATAACCCCGCTATTCTTCCCCAAGAAACCCCCAATCCTAGTCCTTCTCCTCGTCCTTCTCCCCGTCGTCCATCATTATCAAAACCGGGAGATGCCGACCTATTAAAATTCTAGAAAATTATGGAAAAAATTCTCAAATATGGTTCGGGTTGGCGACTCGGTTGGAATCCTACGGCAACCGTTTATAAAGGATTAATTGGTGGTGATGATTGGGCGATCGAATTAACCGAGGCCGAGTGGCAGGATTTGCGTCGGTTACTATCACAATTGACTGCGACTATGGCTTCCATAGCCACAGAATTAATGGATGAAGAAAGTATTGCTTGTGAAGCGGAAAGCGAGCTTTTATGGTTAGAAGCGACAGGATTTCCCGATAATTATTCCCTGCGATTGATTCTCTATCAAGGTCGCAGTTGTGAGGGCAATTGGTCGGCCGCTGCCCTGCCAGAGTTGCTCGCTGCTTGGGACAATTTGCTTTACAATTTTTAAGAAAGCGGTGGGCATAAGTTAATTTTTGTCTCCCCCTCTTGACTTTTTGATTCCCCTGTGCTGCTATGCTTGCCCATCCGAGGACGAAGACCGATAATCTCACCTACACTCCGCCCCCATTGCTGAAAAACGGTTTTGCCATGACTCTCTATGTGTCCCTAAAAGCGCGAGAAACCTGGCAAAATACGATCGCTATTCCCGAACCAGTCTATCAAGAAACCATTTTCACCGGGGCCAATGCCGTCCCTATCTACGGGATTGTTTCCATTCCCCCGCAAGCGAAAGGAACCATTATCGGCACCTACGGCATCACGGGAGACTTAGATAATCAATGGTTTTTAAGAATTTTAGGCAGAAAAGCCGTAGCGAGAAACTACGCAGTCGTCCTCTTCGATTGGCGCGCCCACGGTAAGACAGCCGAATTATCCCCGACTCTCACCTCCGATGGCATCTATGAAGGGCTAGATTTCCTTCATATTGCCGCCCAAGCTCAAAAAATGGGCTGTCCCGCTCCTTTTTGGTTCACAGGTTACTCTCTGGGGGGACAATTGGCCCTCTGGGGAATTAAATCGGCAGAGAATCAGGAAGATAGGGGGATCGATCCCGTCGATATCGGTGGTGGTGCGGTAATTTGTCCTAATTTAGACTCTAATCGTTCTTTATCCTATCTCGTCCGGGATCCCTGGGGGAAACATTTGGAAAAAGCGATCGCCAGGGAATTACGCAAGTTAGCCAAACGCATCCATCAAGCTCATCCCGATCATATCGATCCCGAAGCAATTACTCGCGCCACCACGATTGCCGGATTCGATCGAGAATTAGTGATTAAAAAGCTAGGATTTGAGACAGTTTTTGACTATTATGCCGCTAGTAGTCCCTTGCCCTTTCAACCCTATTTAACTAAACCCACTTTTATCCTCTACGCAGCCGATGATCCCCTCTTTTCCCCCGCAGTTATTCCCGATCTGCAAGCAGCGATCGCCGATAATCCCCATGTGGATCTACTTTTAACCAACCATGGCGGTCATGTGGGTTATATCAGCAGTTTATCCTGTCAGCGTCAGTGGGGCGATAGCGATCGCTGGTGGGCATGGAATCGGGTTTTAGACTGGTTTGACCAAAAAACTGGCAAATAAGGGCTAATTTCTAGGAGTCAAAGGCCGCTAGAAACTCCTCCACCTGTTCCCGAGTCGGTTGGGATGCGATCGCTCCTGCCCCCCTTGTCACCATTGCCCCCACCGCACAGGCATAAATCACCGCCTTACGGGCTAAATCGGCATTTTCCCCAATTTTATCGCCTCCAAGACCGGCACGAGCCAAAAAACCCGCCACAAAGCCATCTCCTGCCCCGGTTGTATCCACCACCTCCCCAGGAAAAGCCTCGACAGTGCCGCTATTTTTGCCTAAATGATATTTACAACCTTTTGCGCCGCCAGTAACTAGAATTGCCCCTAAATTGGGGTATTGTGATGATATTTCTCCGGGGGTATCAGTGCCAAATAACCATGCTGCTTCTTCCTCGCTACATTTGAGCAAATCGGCCCGGAAGATAAAATCTCGAATCCGATCAGGAGCGGCCTCAAGATTAGGCCAAAAAACCGGCCGCCAGTTGATATCGATCAATACTTTCACCCCGTAAATTTTAGCTAATTCGAGGGCGCGCATCATCGCCGCTCTCGCCGGGGGATAGGCTAACCCTAGGGTTCCCATAACTAGATAATCGGCATTTTTAAACATATTTTCGGCTAATAAGTCACCATTAAGGGCAGTATCGGCAAAATCCGTCGTTTTAATGCCGCCAAAACCCGCAAAATGTCTGTCTCCCCCAGCATCGCGGGTGACATAAACTTGTCGGGTGGGTAGGGTGGCATGATACTGTACACCAGTAGTATCGACTCCGAGAGCGTCTAGCAAGGCGATTAACTGTTCCCCTCGTTGATCTTTGCCCACACAACCGATAAAAGCCGAATTTATGCCCAATTTTCGCAATCCACAGGCCACGTTTGCCGGCGCACCCCCGGCATAGGTTGTCCAAGAAGTCACTTGCTCTATAGAGCGCTCGCTTTGATCGGCAATTAGATCAAAGAGGATTTCCCCTAAACAAATGACAGACACTGGCGAAGATCTTTGATTGTTAAGCATTGGTGTGGGAAGTGGGGTGTGGGGTGTGGGAAGTGGGGTGTGGGGTGTGGGGTGTGGGGAAGTGGGGTAATGGGGAAGTGGGGTAATGGGGAAGTGGGGAGATGGGGTAATGGGGAAGCTGTCTCATCACCCTATCACCCCAAAACCCTATCACCCTATCTCCTCCTGACGACCGACTCCCGCTCACTGATTAATAACTTGTCAAGAAATCACGATAAATCAACTAGAGATTATCTGAGGCATTGAGTATAATCAAACACATAGATTAGGGGAAATTGCTCATAAATCAGTCCGATCGAGCGTGAATCCTCTTTTATTTTTTAGTCTTAGACTAAGGAAATATCATGGTTGATTGTAGTCAGATTCAGTTTGACGAGGATAAAAGCAAGATAGATCTATCGCAACTACGAGAATTATTTAATTTAACCGCATTTTGGGCAATCGATCGCCGTTTAGAAGATTTAGAAACCGCAATTGACTATAGTGATCCGGTGGTGACGGTGTGGAATGAGCGGCAATTAATTGGTTTTGCTCGGGCTACTTCTGACGGCATTTATCGGGCCACTATTTGGGATGTGATCGTTCATCCCGATTATCAGGGAGCGGGTTTAGGGCGTAAATTAGTAGAAACAGTTTTAGCCCATCCCCGGATGAATCGGGTGGAAAGAGTCTATTTGATGACTACTAACCAACAACAATTTTACCAGCGCATTGGTTTCCAAAGCAACGCCATGACGACGATGGTATTATTTAATCGTTATCCCGAGGAGTTTTCCTGTCCGGCGATCGAGGTAAAGAAAAAACGATCCGTGTGAGCTTGTCCTGACTATTGTTATTGATTTGATCTAAGCTCATTTCCCCCCCCGATACTTCGATAATTCCCTTCGCTAACTGGAATTTAAGACCGGGAGAAAGACCGAGAGCTTGAGTAAATTGTTTGACTTCTTCTGGCTTTGATTCTAAACTCAAAGGAGAAATTTCTGGCATTTGCCAGAGAGCGATTTCCCTGGGAAATTCTAGGGTAATGGTGACTTTTTTCTCGCCAAGGGCGCTTACCGATATACAAATAGAGCCGCTCGCTAAGTTGGTGATCACTGCATCGACGAGAAGGACAAGAGCGGAGGATAAACGCTGATAATCGGCAATAATAGCAATATCATCGGTTAAAGGGCTAAATTTAAGCTTAATATTGCGATTAGCTGCCTGTAAATAGGTTAAACTTGCCCAATCTTCCCAGAGTTTAGTTAAAGAAAAAATTTCTCCCTCCAGAGGTATAGTACCCGACTCTAGTTTGGAGAGATTAATCATCTCATCGAGCATTGCCATCAGTTTACGGCCTGCCAGTTGCCCCTGGGCGATAAATTCCCTTTCTTCGGCCGGACTTTCGCAAAGATCGGCGAGAATCATTTGATGGAGACTGATCATACTGCTTAATGGCGATCGCAATTCGTGGGCAACCCGTCCCAAAAAACTGCTTTTGAGGTGATTAATTGCCACAGCCATCTGATAAGCGAGGCGAGTTTGCTGTAATTCCCGTTTTAAAGCGTCAATATCGTCCATATTTACAGAAAAACTGCCCCTTGTCGTAAGATATCCCATCTTTGACATTGCCAACGCGCGACGGTGGAGGGTTGTCCACTATTGATTATTCCCCATGCTTGCCTTTCTGTGGGAGCTAACACCGTTACCGAGGGAAAAGTAGTCATAATCGCTTCTGGAGTTAATAAAGGCTCTTGTCCTGACAGATTAGCACTTGTGGTCGCTAAAACACCAGTTCGACCGAGAATTTCTCTTGCGATCGCATGAGCGGGAACTCGGATACCAATCGTGCTAGGATCCTTAGGGTTAAGAACTTTTGGTACTTTTTCAGAAGCAGGTAAAACCAAAGTTAGGGAGCCGGGCCAGTGTTTTTCGGTCATTTGCCGCCAAATCTCCCTTTCTTCCTGATTTCCCTTGACATAATCCCATAAATCTGATGCTGAGGCCGCCATGAGAATTAAAGGTTTATCAAAAGTCCGTTTTTTAGCGGCAAAAACTAAGGCAGCATAGGGGGGAGAAACCGCTAAAGCGGGAACTGTATCCGTGGGAAAAGAAACCACTTGACCACTGAGGGCCGCGTGAACAATTTCGTTAAGAGAAGCAGTAGGCATTGAGAATTGATCATTTTTGGGGACTAATTTAGCCTAAAACTTTTTGGTACAATTTTAAACGGGTAGGGTTGATTCATGAATCAACCCTACCTTGAATCAACCCTACCTTGAATCAACCCTACCTTGAATCAACCCTACCTTGAATCAACCTACTTGATCAGCGGGGTATCTGAAAGTTTTTAACACCTACCGACTTATCTCCAACCAATTATCGACAGTTAATTATGAATGAGCCTGATACTTTTGCTAATCTCAAACAATTAGAATATATTCCCTACCTAGATGACACGGGTAATATCTGTGCTGATTTCCAGGGAAAAATCGGGGTTTATGCAATTTTTGATCGAGAACAAGTTTTAGAGTTTGTCAGCTATTCTCGTGATATTTATCTCAGTTTAAAACAACATCTTGCCCGACAGCCCCAAGCTTGTTATTGGCTAAAAATCCAGGTTATTGAGCGTCCTAATCGGACTATTCTCGAATCGATTAAACAAGCTTGGCTAAGAGAAAGTCAGGCAGTAATCGGCAATGAAAAACTCTGGACAGAACCAATTGATGCTAAATTAGCCATGACTGAGACAGAAAAAGAAATTTTTCAAAGTGCTGATGAATTAGGGAAAATCAAGTTATTAAAACAGGTATCCAGACGAGTAGAAAACGATATTTTATCAACCCTAGAAAAACGGGGAGTACAGATGGAAATTCGTTTTAATCCCAAGTTAAAAGAACAGGGTTTGCTCGATTTAAAGTAAAAATTACCTGGAGCGATCGATTCCCCAGACAAACCGCTATGATATTATATCGCCCCCTCCCCACAGCAATGGAACAGCGATGACCACTCCAGACTGGCCAAACCTACTGCAGCAACTACTCGATCGAAAATCCCTTTCCCTTAACCAAGCTCAAGAATTAATGACCGGATGGTTAAACGGCCAGATTCCGGAAGTTTTATCGGGGGCGATTTTAGCGGCTTTGCAAGCAAAAGGAGTCTCGGCCGCCGAATTAGCGGGAATGGCTGGAGTTTTACGGCAACAATCTCGCTTAGAAGACCCTAAACCCCATACTACTCCCGTTATCGATACCTGTGGCACCGGCGGTGACGGGGCCTCAACCTTTAATATTTCCACTGCCGTGGCTTTTGTGGCGGCCGCCGGGGGCGTAAAAGTGGCTAAACACGGCAATCGCTCTGCCTCCAGCAAGGTCGGTTCGGCCGATGTTTTAGAATATCTTGGGGTTAATTTAAGCGCCCCTAGCGAGAAAGTGGCGGCGGCCCTAGATGGGGTGGGAGTGACTTTTCTTTTTGCCCCCGGTTGGCATCCAGCCCTGAAAAGTGTGGCTAATCTCCGCAAAACCCTGAAAGTTCGCACGGTTTTTAATCTTCTGGGCCCTCTAGTTAATCCTCTCCGTCCCACAGGTCAAGTTATCGGGGTTTATGACCGGCAATTTCTCACCCCCATGGCCACGGCTTTAGCAGAAATGGGAACCCCAAAGGCGATTATTGTTCACGGCCGGGAAAAACTCGACGAGGTGGGGTTAGGAGATCTGACCGATATGGCTTTATTAAATAATGGCGAGGTGATTTCTGCGGCGATCGATCCCTTGTCAATTGCTATCCCCAGAGCCAGTTTAAATGCCCTTAAAGGCGGGGAAGTGCCAGAAAATGCCGAAATCCTCAAAAATGTCCTGCAAGGGGGGGGAACGCCGGCTCAACGGGATGCTGTGGCGATTAATGCCTCTCTTGCCCTACAGGTGGCAGAAAAGGTCACTTTTGGCGATTATGCCGCCGGTTTCGCCCTCGCCCGCGACATTTTAGCCAGTGGGTTGGCTTGGCAAAAATTAGAGGAGTTGGTTAAGTTTCTCGCCTAGGACAATTCACAGGAGTCGGGAGACTCCGAGACAGGAGATTGCTTTTATTTATTCTCCCCACTCCCCCACTCTGCAATAATTACTCGCAGCCAGAAATAGGTTGGGGGTATCATACTTTGTGCTTTTTGTCAAAAAAACTTTTTTTTTGCAATAAAACTACATAAAAAAAAGATCATCGTTAGGGGTGAAATTGACTGATTTACCCGCTTCAATTAGGATACCCTTCTAGGTGTGGCAAGGGTTTCAACCCTTGCTGGCCAAAAAAGCACAAAATAACCCATTATGAAATTCAGTAAAATCGCTGTAACCATGATAACATCGTTGTTAAATAAAAATCTTTCTCAATTAATTCTTAAGAATTTGTAAATATTGCGGAATGTTAATTTAAATATTCTCAAGTTTTTGCAGTCAATAAATAATTTTTGCTTATCT
>NZ_SFBV01000073.1:0-4402 GCF_007095585.1 Microcystis sp. M_OC_Ca_00000000_C217Col | reverse complement strand
GAAAAATTAGCTAAATTAACAGGATGTACTCTCAGAAAATTTGAAGAGAGATAGGCTTTTAGTGGCTTGGGAACAAGCTTTATCAATTTATTCATAATAAATATTGGCAGAAGATTAAAGATTAGTTATTGTGACTAACTCTTTTGGTTAGAGAAAGATAAAATTGAGAATCTTCAGTCAAATTTATTGACTCAAAATTAGCTGTACTTAATTTAAATGAATCAACCCTACCTTGATAAGGGGGGTGTCTGACAACTTTTAACACCTACCTACTTAATCATCAATTAAATGGTCGATTTAGCTGTGATTAAAAGAGAGCGCCAGCATTGCAACCAAAATATAATACAAATGAACGCTTGATCCGATGATTTTGAGCCAAGTATTTCTAGTCAATTAAGCATAAATACTTAAAACATCCTCAAATGCGAGCTGCTACGCAGTGCCTTCGGCATCGCATGAAGCTAAGAAAAAGCGCTTAATAAGTTGTTAAATTTCGAGAACAACATTAGCAGTATGCTGAAAATTAGCGAAAACTATTAAGATCATAGACCGAGTTTAATCTTATGCTAGAGAAAATACTATACGCTGATTCCGGCGCAGGTCAAACCCAAGAAATGCTACAAGCATTGATGGATCTCCCCGCTATCCGGAAAGCGTCGATTACCATTCTCCGGGTTGTTCCCCCTCAGATTACCACCGAAGCTCTGGCCAGTAAATGGGAAGAGGGAACCCAAATGCTGACTAAAATCCTGCAAGAAGTCAAAATTGAACCCAGCAAAGTTTCCACTATTCTGCGCCAAGGAGATCCCAAAGATACCGTCTGTCAAGTTGCCGACGAAATCGGGGCCGATTTGATCCTGATGGGTTCCCGAGGACTGAAGCGACTGGAGGCAATTCTAGAAAATTCCGTCAGTCAATACGTCTTTCAACTGACTAATCACCCGATGTTATTGGTAAAAGACGATATTTACGTCAAAAAAATCAAAAAGGTGATGGTAGCTCTCGATAAGTCTAGTTCGGCTGATTTAGCTCTCGATCTGGCTATTTATCTCCTGCGGGATTATCCTTCAGCAGAGTTAATTCTGGCCCGCGTCAACCCCGACTTAAAACCGGAATTTGCCCCCACTTCCGCCAAAGAAATGGAAGAAAACCCGATTTTAGGGCCAGCAGTGGCAAAAGTAAAACGGATGAATATACCCTATCGCTGCGTGGTGACGGGGGGTAAACCGGGAGAACAACTCTGCAAACTCGTCGATGATTATAATGTGGATCTCTTACTGTTGGGTTCGCCCGATCGCCGTCCTTCCGTGGCTAAGAGTTTACCGGATCTCGATCGCCTTCTCGGTACTTCCCTCTCGGATTATGTGCGGGTTAATGTCAATTGTCCCGTCCTTTTAGCTAGGCTGGCAATGGCTTTCATCGTCATAAAAGCCGAGCTAAAGGCGATTAGCTCATTTAAGGGATAACTTCGACTCTCAACCCGCAAGCTCAGTAACTGCTTCTCAAGAGATTCAATTTCTTGGATGAGCAATCCTAACTTTGGTGGGTTGAGAATTACCTAGGCAGCGATCGCAGTTTGTTGTGCGATCGCTAAAATCATCAGCCATTTTTACTTTTTTGGTGAGGACGGTGGGCAGGCGTTTGGAGCGTTTTGCCCGTAAATATGCACCGACATTCCTCAGTTCAATTTTCAGAACTTCTCGATAAAGAAAGAGGATGGCGTTGAGGGCTTGGTTTTGGGTGGCGGCGGCAACGTTTTTATCAACGGCAAGATGGGTCAAAAAGGACTTGATCTCTTCTTTTCCCATCTCACGGGGATGTTTTTCCTAATGGAAGAGCAGATAACGCTTAATCCAGTCCAGATATGTTTGTTCGGTGCGGTAGGAGTAATGCGGTAGGGCGGATCGTCTCTCGCACTACGTCTAGGAGTTTTCGGGGTGTGGGAGGGTTCATAAAAGAGTACGCTAATCGGCATAACACGCTTATTGTAATATTATACGGAAAACTTCTCGCAATCGCTCCATTTGAGCGTAATATACGGAAAGATTCTTAAAAAAATGCGTATTTGGCGTAATGTACGGAAAATTTCCGCATAACATATAGTTATGCACTCGAAATTAAGGCTCCTATGCTGAAAAAAATACTCACAGACCCCTTTTCATTATTTACACTTGGCACAGTGTCTATTGTTTGGTTTCTTTCGTTATTTTATTTTTTGAGTGATGGGGCGGAATCATTTAGTGATTTCTTCTTTTCTTTCGGTGGTTTCATTTTGCTAACAGTCATATCTGTAGTGTTTCTTTTTCTTTACTTAAAGAAAAAGGGGTGGCATTTTCAGAGCGTATTTGCTTTAATTCGGCATCCTGGTGTTTATGTAGTGTTATTGAGTTTTCTCGGAAGCTATCTATTGAATATTTATCCTTACATACCATTCGAAATTCGATTTAAACTTAGCCAGCAAGCGTTAGAAGATTTTGCAAAGCACCCAATTTCAGATAATGACAATTCAACAGTTCAATGGGTCGGCCTGTTCCCGTTACGAGAAGTAGATATTGCTGGAACGTCTGTTAGGATGATAGTTTCTGAATGTTTTTTGGATGATTGTGGTTTTGTGTATAGTCCAAATGGTGATCCACCAATAGTTTACGAAGACAGTTATTATGAACTCCCTTTTGCGGAAAATTGGTATTATTGGCATCGTAGTTGGTAAAATCAGCGCCGCCCATCAGCGTATGCAGTGCGATCGCCGATCTTGTAGGGTGCGTTAACGAAGTGAACGCACTAATTCCCTCGCAAACCCTCAAAATAAAGCTCAAATGCGATAGAATGAGGGACAAATAAAATTCAGAAAGTGCTGTGAGGGAAACCGTCTATATTGAAACCAGCGTTATTGGCTATCTAGCCGTTAGACCAAGCAACAACTTGATCTTCATGGCAAATTTGGAAATAACCAGAAGATGGTGGGAAACTCGCCGTAGTCAATTTACCCTTTACATCTCGCAAGTTGTCTTAGATGAAGCAGGACAGGGCGATGCGAAAATGGCAAGCAAGAGGCTAGAGCGATCGCTGATCGCCGTAGGCTGGGTTGACGGCAGGAAACCCAGCATTGCTTTTCTCTATCAACACTAACCAAAAGCGCGATCCCACCCAAAACACATCGACCCTTATTAGAAGCGGATAATTTCGATCGTGCATCGCGATCGTTGAAAACAGACATCAAATTCTCGAAAAAAGTTCGTTTGCCCAAGAATTAAGGGTATCTGAGAGGTTTTTGCCCAAGCAAAGGCTAGACGAACAGGTTCCAAATTCCCAATTTGAACATACAAAAATAACCCTCGTGCTTCAACCCTTGCAAGATTTCCGGCCAATGGCAAGCGGACAGTTTGTTCCTCCCAAATTGCACCCAATTGCGGCCCGATGTGGTAAGGTAATAGATTGACCGTAGATCCGGTATCCAGCAGGGCATTCGCAGAAACAGAAAGGCCTGCATGACTCAGAGTGATGGGAATCGTGGGTAATGCTTCATCGTCGGAAAGGGGAAATTCGACTGTACTAGGCATGGGTAGATGCCTCTCGGTCATCCTGAATCATATGCATCAGAATATTGGCGGCTTCCGTGGCATCGTAGGGCGACCAAATCGGATACTCTGATGCGGAAAAGATAACCTGTAGTTCAGCATCCGGGATTTGTGCAGCTAGGAGTTTGAAGAGTGATAATTTGTCTGTCTGGCTCAGATTGTTGACCAGAAGAATTAACTCAGTGAGTGACATGGCTTAAACTTCTAGATATGCGAGAATAAATTGATCATAAGCGATCTGTGAGGTACGGTCTAACAATCCCGTTGCACACCGACCGTATCAGGTTGGTCGGTGCTGAGCAACAAGAACCACATCATGTCCAGCATCAATTAGAAATCTCGCAGTGATTGCGTAAACGTCTTGATCGAGAAGAAATTTCGGCTCTTCGTTACTTGTTATGGTTCGATAGGGGGGCATAAATTGACTAAATCCTTCTCTGGCAAGAGACTTAATTGATGAGTTCGCTCTAGATAAAAAACAATTGACAAAAATCGCCAAATGCCTTTCTAAATAAGGGTTCCATCCCTTATAACCCCAGTCCATTGCATAACACAAACCGAAGAACCGAAATTTCATTATTAAGCCGACACAAGTTTAATGTCTTCAGCCGCTACTAAAGCGATAGCATATTGCAGACAAGCACGAATGTCTTCAATTTGTAAATCAGGGTAATAATCCTGAATAATTATACTGAAAGAGAGTCCCTCATCGGAAATTTTGGGTCTGAAACCCCGCCGTTCTAGGTTGGCTTTACGTTAGAATTAAAAGGCCAGTCTCGAAAACCAAGTGGACGGCGCAGCACCTTGAAAACTCGGCTTAGGGG
>NZ_SFBV01000072.1:0-16443 GCF_007095585.1 Microcystis sp. M_OC_Ca_00000000_C217Col | reverse complement strand
TCTATCTTTCTCTAAAAAAATGGAGAATCACGTTGGGGAGCCCTTTGGTATTTTATCCATGACTACAATGCACACCTGGCAAAGGATTAAGCCGCCATCACTACTACCGAATCACCACCGGTTTCAGAATCTGGATTCCGTCGGGGATTTCCGAAAGTTCCAGAAGAGCGATAATTGCGATGATTAAGCCAATAATTGGCACATTTATCGGCGTTGTCAGATCAGAAGCTGATAACTGATTACTTCCTCAGTAGTTCTTCGGCATTTTGCAGGATTTCGAGGACTTGTTCGGCACTAATCAAGCGTTTTAGCACCACTTGCCCGATGGTGGGGACAGTATCGGCAATTTCGGCACTCTTGGGGGCAACTTCTACCATAATCACGGCTTCTTCCACCTTATAAAGCCATAAAACCTGTTCTCCCTCTAAAATACCGATATTTAATCGCTCTATCTGCGGTGGTCGTCGCCAACTACTCGCATGGTCCCACAAACCGCCAAATTCCCACACCCGTCCTATTGTCCAACCTGCCGTTAAGAAAAAATATTTCACTTTGTTACTCAATCTAGAATCAATCTCTAGCTTTCTGGCTTAATTAGTTTTCAGCCGTCAAATTTTATCAAAAAACTGCTAACGTCCCGTTAATTTCACTACCCCAATCCCCCCAAAGTATAGACCCAAGACCGCCCCTGCTAACAGGGATTGGGTGAGAGGATCTGTGGAAGGGGTTAAAATTGCGCCTAAAATCACCGCACCCAAAACCACGAAACGCCAACCCGATAACATCGTTTGCGAGGAAATAATGCCTAAAAAGCTCAAAATCAATTGAATAACGGGAATTTGAAAGGCGATGCCGGTACTAAACAGCAAAAGTAAGACAAATTCAAAATAGCGCTCGATCGACCAAGCTTGTTCGACCACTTCGGCCCCATAATTGACAAAAAAGTTTAAAGCGGCGGGAATCAGGGCAATATAGGCAAAAAATAAACCAGCAAAAAATAAAACACTCGATCCTAAGACTACCGGGACAATTAAACGCCGTTCGCGACGGGTTAACCCCGGCAGCACAAAGAGGATAATTTGCAACAGAATGACGGGACTAGCCACCAGTATGCCGCTATATCCAGCTACTTTTAGGGAGACGAAAAAAAATTCTCCCGGAGCTAACTGCAAAAATTTTACCCCTTGGGCGGGAACTTCCAGCACTTGTACTAGGGGTTTAACGAAGATAAAACATCCCACCGCACCTACAGCCACGGCAATTAAACTATAAAAAATCCGGCGACGCAACTCCTCCAAGTGGTCAAATAAGGACATTTCCACTTCTCCGGGTAACTCATCGAGATATTCGGGACTGTCTGGGGGCGGGGTTTTTACTTCTGTCGATGACATGGCTTTCGCTCGATCGTTCTCTACTCAAGCCTTTATCCTAGCATTGTTGACCCTTAGCCTTGAATCAGTTATCAGTTATCAGATGTGAGTTTTTAGCGGACAGTCTTAATCGGGGGTCAGTATTCAGCTTTTATTTATTCTCCCTGCTCCCCATCTCCCCATCTCCCCACTTCCTAATCACTTTAAAAAAATTTGCTATGATATAGGGGCTTGTTTAGTATTTGGTAAAAATTACCATAAACCCCACCGTGTTCACAACTGTTCAACCCGCAAATCGATCGAGCTTACCTGATGACCTATTTACGGCAATTAAAGAGCTTAAACGGCAATTAAACGCCGTTATTCTGGCTCACTACTATCAAAATTCTGACATACAGGATATAGCTGATTATATTGGTGATTCTCTAGGTTTATCCCAACAGGCTGCCCAAACGCCAGCAGATGTGATCGTATTTGCGGGGGTTCACTTCATGGCAGAAACAGCTAAAATCTTAAATCCAGATAAGTTGGTATTGCTGCCGGATTTAGATGCGGGATGTTCTTTAGCTGATAGTTGTCATCCTGAAGACTTTGCTCGTTTTAAAGCCCAATATCCCGATCATATCGTGATTTCCTATATTAATTGCAGTGCAGAAATTAAAGCCATGAGTGATATTATCTGCACCAGTTCCAATGCAGTCAAAATAGTCAATCAAATCCCTGCCCATCAACCGATTATCTTCGCTCCTGATCGCAATTTGGGACGTTACGTCAGTCAGCAAACTGGTAGAGATTTAGTCCTCTGGCAGGGTAGTTGTATTGTCCATGAAACTTTTTCCGAACGCAAGATAATAGAATTAAAAGTTGCCCATCCAGAAGCAAAAATTATCGCCCATCCTGAGTGTGAATCATCGGTTTTACGCCATGCCGATTATATTGGTTCCACGACGGCACTATTAAATTATTCCCTGAAAAGTTCTGAAAAAACCTTTATTGTCGCCACAGAACCGGGGATTATTCACCAGATGCAAAAATCGGCCCCAGAAAAACTATTTATACCCGCACCAGGTTTGAATAACTGTGCTTGTAATGAGTGTCCCTACATGAGACTGAACACTCTCGAAAAATTGTATCTCTGTATGCGAGATACAACTCCAGAAATTACTATTTCTGAAGATTTAAGAGTTAAGGCACTGTTGCCGATTCAAAGAATGTTAGAAATGTCTTAATCAGTTATCAGTTATCAGTTATCAGTTATCAGATCAGTTATCAGTTATCAGTTATCAGTTATCAGTTATCAGTTATCAGTTATCAGTTATCAGTTATCAGTTATCAGTTATCAGTTATCAGTTATCAGTTATCAGATGTGAGTTTTCAGTTGATTAGACATCTGCAAAAATTATAACCCAATCAGAGCTTGATTTGATTATTTGTACTAATAAATAGTTCGATAATCCAAATATATATCTATCGTTGTTCATTCAATTTAACAGAAAAAATCTGGGGACATTAAAATCATTTTTATTTGGGTAAGTTTCTTGTCTAGAAAGAATTTTAGTCTTGAGAAAATATTAGGTAGAAGTCCAATGATTACTGATTACTGATTACTAAAATGCTGAAGATAAATTTTTTCGTTGTGTTTGATCGATTGAAAAAAATCGACAATGGGACGAGGATAATTAACCCCTAAAATCACCGTATAACGCTTTTGTTCCTCTGGAGATAACTTATAAGGTTCGTGAATTTTATCGCCTTTTATTAGGGCTAATTCGGGCAACCAGTGACGTAAATAATCACCTTTGGGATCATAATCTCTCGACTGTTTAGGGATATTAAAATAACGAAATCCTCGCGCGTCATTGCCGACACCAGCAGTGTAATTCCAATTACCCCAATTACTACAGACATCGTAATCAACTAATAATGACTCGAACCATTCTGCTCCCAGTCGCCAATCAATACCGAGATTTTTGGTCAGAAAACTAGCGACATTTTGCCGGCCACGATTTGACATAAATCCGGTGGCAGCTAACTCTCTCATATTAGCATCTACAAGGGGATAACCGGTTTTTCCCTCACACCAAAGATTAAATCTTTCCCAATCTTCTAACCAAGGTAAATAAAGTTCTTGCAAACCAGATTTATAGAAGATTTTATGACCGTGTTTACTGCAAATAAATCGAAAAAAATCTCGCCATAATAATTCAAAAATCAGCCAATAGGTAGAGTCATTTTTTACTCTCGTTTGCTCATATTTTTGTACTTCCTCATAGATATAACGGGGGGAAATACAGCCAAAACTTAACCAGGCTGAGAATTTTGAGGAATAATTAGTCCCTAACATTTCATTGCGGGTTTCCTTATAGGTTTTTAAGGAATCACTATCCCAAATATATTCCTTAATCCGTGATTTTCCTGCCATTTCACCCCCTTGAAACGACAAAACACATCCCTGGTCTAGAATTGGTTCTGTTAAGCCTAAATCGTTTAAACTAGGAATATTTCCTAAATCTATTTTAGGTAATTTTGTCAACTTTTTCGGACTGGGATAAGTTGTTCTTATTTCCCAATGACGTTCGACTTGTTTACGAAAATTAGTAAATAATTCTGGCAGTTGATTAAGGGTAAAAGGTAAGTCATCAGGATGACATAAAGTGGCTGTCCAAAAAGTTTTTATCTGCACAGGAACCCCGGATAAAGCCTTATTTACCGCTTTTTCTACCGCTAATTCCTCTGCTGTTACCTCTTGATGATAATAAACCTTGGCTATCTGCAATTCTTGAACTAATTGCGGGATAATTTCCTCTGGTTTTCCCCATCGGATAATTAAATTACTGTCTAAACTTTCCAGAGATTGTCGCAAATCTGCTACGCTTTCTAATAAAAATTTAGCCCGGAACTTGCCAGTTTTTGGAAACCCGTAGGAAGTAAGACCAAATTGACGCTCATCAAAACAATAGAAGGGAATTATCTCTAATTGTTCTTGAATGGCTCGATAAATTGCCTCGTGATCGTGAACTCGCAGATCATTGCGATACCAAATTAAAACCCGCATTTAACATCAATTAAAAGTTGATAAGTAAGTGGTTATAATTAAATAGAAGATAGATTTTGCCTCTGATCCCCCCTTAATCCCCCCTTGATAAGGGGGGTGCCGATCCCCCTGCCCCCCTTATTAAGGGGGGTGCCGATAGGCGGGGGGATCTACCCTTGATAAGGGGGGTGCCTGAAAATTTTTAACACCTACCTACTTAACCGATAAATAGTAAGCAAGATGGGATTTAATTATCTTTTGCCGTAGTAATGGCTATAGTAACGATAATTGTGGTCTTTCCGACTAACATTATTAGCCACTAAACCTAACACGGAAATCTGGGATAATCTCAGATCTTCGAGCAGATTTTTCAGCACAAAGCGATCGGTTTTGCCCAGTTTGGTGACGAGAATTAGGCCAGTGGCCATGGCGGCGAGAATTTTCGCATCGGCAAAAGCGGCGATCGGTGGTATATCGTAGATAATTAGATCGAAAGCGTGGTCTTGCTGTAATTGCGAGATCATCTCCTGCATTCTCTGGGAAGAAAGCAAGCGGGTTGGATCTGGGGGAATTAGACCGGCGGTAAGAATCGATAAATTCTCGTGGCGGGGTAGGAATTGAATCGCCTCGTTCCAATCGAGACCCTCGGCGAGGACATTACTAAGGCCGTGGTCGTTATCGAGATTAAGTCGTAGGTGAATCTGGGGTCGTCGCAGGTCGGCATCCACCAATAAGACTTTTTGTCCCATACGAGCGGCAGCCTTAGCGATATTTATTGCCGTAGTAGTTTTACCATCTCCCGGTGATACAGAACTAATCACGAGGGACTTGAGGGGGGAATCGGAACCGAGGAGGCGAATATTGGTGTTAAGAGTGTGGAAAGCCTCCGAGAAGGGGTAGAAATTATAGTGGTAGAGGTTTTCGTTGGCTGATTTCGCAGTGGTATTAGGGATAGTAAGTTGTTGACCAGCGACTGTTAACTGGGGTAGGGCGGTGATCACTTTTTCGATCTTATCGATGTCTTTGTTCCAGGGAATTGCGCCTAAAAGGGGTAGCTTGGCATCTTCTTTTAGTTCATCTGCACTGTGATGAACGGGGTCTAATCTTTCAGCTAAAAAGGCCGCCCCTATACCTAGTAACAGGCCACCAATAACCCCTAAAGCCAGATTTCGCAAGGGTTTAGGAGAAACGACTTCTTCCCCTACTTCTGGGGGGGAAATTAGTTGCCAAGGCACCACTTGTTGTGCCACCTTGAGTTGGAGTTTTTGTTGTTCCTCCAGAAAACGGCCGAGACTGGTGGTGGCAATTTCCAATTCTCGTTGCAAATCCGTATAGCGACGGGCTAAAACCGCCAGATTTTTGACCGAGGCTTTCTGTTGTTCGAGGGCCCGGGCAAGGGATTTTACCTTAATTTCTAGGGTTTGGCGGGTGTTAGCGGCTTCCACCAATTGCTGGGTTAATTCTACCCGCAGAGCGCTGCGTGACACCAAAGCCGGGGAATTACCCACTGTCTGGGGCAGTTTTTCCCCTAGGGTTCTCTGGGCCTCGTTTTGCAGTAGGGGCAGTAAATTGGCTCTTTTTTCCTCTAGGGTGGCGATTATCGGGCTATCTTTCGCGAAAACTGCCGATTGTTTGGCCAATTCCACTTCCACTTCCTGCAGCTGCTTGAGCAAATCTTGATAACCGGGAGATTCACTGAGATAAGTGGCGATAATTGCTTGATTAGGCGCCAATCCCACCTGTTGCTGTAAAGCTTGATAGCGAGAGTTAATTTCGTTAAGGGCAACTTGGGCGACTCTGTACTCCTGCTCGATGCTGGTTAACTGTTGCGATAAACGAGTGGCTTCCTTGTCGGGATCCAGGAAATTGTATTGCTGCCGGAATTGCTGCATTTGTTTTTGTAGAGAATTAACTCGTTCCTGCAGCACGGGCAATTGAGCGTTAACAAAATCCAAGCCTTGATTAATTTCGGTCTTGCGTTCCTGGGAACTATAGTTTAGGTAGTGACTAGCCAAATTGTCTAAAACCAGCTTAATTTTTTCTGGTTCTGCATTTTCGTAAACGATCTCTAAAACTTTCGTATCTTCTAATTGACTAATTTTGAGATCAGATTTGCCAGTTTTACTAATTAAATCACTGTAGGTAAAATCGGGATACTTAGGAGTTATTTTGCTAAGGATGGGGTTAAGGAGTTGAGGACTTTTCAGGACAGCGATTTGGGTTTCATAATCGATGTTCTCTCCACCCAACTGAGGCAGGATATCTTGGGCTGCCAGTTTGAGAGAATTTTTATTTTCCTCAATCGGTTGACCGATGAGCAGCAGGAATCTACCTTGATAGATAGGGGTTTTTAAGAAAGTCCAAGCAGCGATCGCACCTGTTACCCCTAGGGTGATGCCAGCGATTATCCACCAGCGATGCTTGACGACAGAAAGGACTTGACGCAGGTTGAGTTCCTCTTCTTCCTGCGTCACGGAGGGGATAAAAGCTGGTTGGGCAAAAACTGGTAGATTTCCTTGGCTTTGGGTTTTTAAAGCCCCGTTTTGTTGGTTGTTCATCATTAATCAAATAGTCAAGGGATAACTATATTAAACCGCATCTAGTATGCCAGTATAGCTTGAGAATAATTTGGGAATTTGTCCAAACATGGTATCTATTTAAAATAGCCTCAAACCCTTATAGAGTAAGGAATATGACATCTAAAGCTGAGATTGACTTCGGGACACTTTTAAGGATATAAACCGCAACCAGCTAGAGAACTGGAATCTCACTGGCAGGCCATTAACCCTTAAAAGTATTGCTATGCAAAGATCATAGCCGAAAAAGCCAAACTACGGTTTTCCCTGTGGATGCGGGTTAAAAGATTTTGCGGTAGCAATCTGGCTCGATTAATTACCGCTTCATCATAAGTAGTCATGCAAAATTAATTACCTGCCCGATCGAGCTAAAACCCTTACGGGGCAATGATCGTCATGTGTAAATAATTTTGCCTAGGTACTTAACACCATGCTACAATGGCAACTATAGTTTTTCCAGAACTGCTAACTTTTGTCCTGCTGCGTCTTATAGTCAAGCTTGCTGATAATCCCCCCGACCAATCAGAACATCCATAGGTAGCCATTCTACACTCAGGAATAGATAATTAAGCGGTTAGTTGACCAAGAGTTTTTTCGGGGCAAAGGGGGAAAATTGGGACAAGGAGAGAGAATTAACGGATAAAGCCGAAAAAATAGTTTATTAATGGCTAAAAACAGCTTTAAAATCAGTAAAATCCGTTTGTTTGCTTAGTGTCCTCAATGTAAGTGAGATAATTGAGCAACTATCTTGAGAATTACCAAAATTACCACCCTGGGTTGACAAGGATGCTGAAATAGATTAAACTCACTGAGAACTCAGCATCTGTATCGCTGGTGTAGAGTAAAAAAATTAAACTACAGGCAAAAACCAAATGTCTAAATTTCTTGATAACCTGACTTATCTGCTGAATATTGTTCTGCAAGACATAAAATTACGATTCAAGCTTTATGCCACTAACCAAACACCTATTATAATCTATCAAATGGGCAAAGTGGGTTCTAGCTCGGTGATGAAATCCTTAAAAAAAAAAGCAATTTTGCCATTGTTTAGTGTTCATTTTTTACTCAAAAACGCTGATAATAGAAGCTTTTACAATCCTAAGGTTTACGAAATTTTAGAATTAAAGCTGCGCAGAGAAAAGCAAGTCAGATGGGGTGAGTTTTTATATAACAAGATAATCGTTCCGAAAAAACAGGTAAAAATTATTTCTTTAACTAGGGAACCAATAGGTAGAAATGTTGCAGCTTTTTTTCAGAACTTTGAAAGAGAAACAGGGAAAAAATATGAACAATCCAATTTTACTCCCCAAGAGCTAATGGATATATTTATCAATTTTTTCCCTCATTCAACTCCCCTAGACTGGTTCGATAATCACTTCAAGCCATTTTTAGGGATAGATGTTTATGAATATCCTTTTCCGAAAGAGCAGGGATATTTAAGAATTAACAAAGATAATGTGGATTTATTGATCCTCAAACTAGAAACCTCTGACAGTGTCAAGGAAAAAGCGATCACCGAATTTCTGGGGTTAAAAGAATTTAAGTTAGTAAGGACGAACGTGGGAGAAGATAAAAATTATCGAGATATGTATAAAGAATTTAAGCAAAATCTCAAATTACCACTATCTTATGTAGATGTGTGATAATTTTTGCTTATGTAAGGTTAAATGCTTACTGGGCAAGACTTTTAGGACTATTTTGAAAGAAGAAACTATCAGTATAGACCTCGTTTACACACAGAAACCAGAAGAGCCGGAGATGTGCAGTTCTAAATACTTTAATCATTTTTACACGGAGGAAGAAATCAGAAAAGTTTATTCACGATGGACTTAGTAGCATCCCTGGAGCAAAGAAAAAGATGAAAAAAACTCCCTTAAAACTAAAAGAACGTTTAATTCGAGATGCGACGGGTTCTCTTGGTTTAAGAGTTGCTTTCATAACCCTTAGTTTTCTGACCAGTATTATTCTAGCTCGCTGGCTCGGTAAAAATGGCTTTGGGGTTTATACCTATGCAATGACTTGGCCTGCTTTGCTGGGCATTCCCGCGACTCTAGGCTTTAATAACTTATTAGTCAGAGAAGTGGCTATCTATAGCAGTCAGTCAGCTTGGGGATTAATGCGTGGTTTATTACAATGGGCAAATGCAATTGTCTTCATAGTTTCTAGCCTAATGGCATTAGTTGCTATTGCTATTATTCTGAACTGGGGACAAGTCAGGGAGCCGGACTTATTACCATCTCTGTGTGTAGCGATGATTTCCTTACCAATTGTCTCTTTAACTAGCTTGAGACTAGCGACGATGAAGGGTTTACACAGGGTGGTTTTAGGGCAAATGCCAGAAAATCTACTAGCTCCCTTAGTTTTTATTATCCTGACGATTTCTAGCTACTGGTTTCTTAGAAATCAAGAAAATATCACTGTCTGGGTGATGGGCTTAAAATTGATATCTCTTGGCATTACTTTTGTCGTTGGTGTGGTACTATTAGCCAGAGTGCTTCCCCAAGAGGTTAAACAGGCTAAACCTGAATACAAAATTCTGACTTGGCTCAAGGACGGCTTACCGTTTATTTTGCTAGGAGGACTAGCGGTGATTAACTCTCGTATCGATATATTGATGCTCGGTGCCTTGAAGGGGGCGGGTGCTGTGGGAGTTTACGCAGTAGTCAGTCGAGTCACTTCTCTGATTATTTTTGGCCTAGGAATCTTGAATAACGTCCTTTCGCCAACTTTTGCCACACTTTATGCAGAGGGAACGCGGGAACAACTGCAAAGGCTGGTTACTCATAGCACTCGTTTAATCAGCTTGTTTGCTCTGGTCATGACTTTGGGGTTGATTGCATTGAGATACTCGATTTTACAGCTTTTTGGTGCTGAGTTTATACAGGGACAAACAGCTTTGATAATTTTGAGTATTGGCTATCTGGTTAACGCTCTGACTGGTTCCGTGGGTCTATTGCTAAATATGACCCGCCATGCTAAATTTAGTGCAGCAACTGTGGCATTTGCCGCTTTGTTAAATGTCTGTCTTAATTGGCTACTAATACCGAAGTGGGGGGTGAATGGTGCAGCCACTGCCACCGCAATCTCGATGATTGTAGGTAATATTATCAGTGCTATCTGGGTACGCCAAAAATTGGGCATCAAATCTACGGCAATTTAAATGGGTGGGTGGAATTAAATATAAGATGAACGTAGGTTGGGTTGAAGCATGAAACCCAACGCCTGCTCATGTTACGCTACCGCTAACCCATCCTACAAATAATTGTGCCTCCCTACTTAAGTATTTGCGTTTCGATGTTATCAGATAAAACTTACTAAGGAGATATGATGAGCGAAAATGATATTAATTTGGTTAAGATAATAACCTTTGCCTGGCTTTTATTTTGGGCTTTTTTGTCCGGCAAGAATATAATATTTAAGCGCTATTACTCTGCCTACTTAGTAATTATCATTAATTTTTTGTTTTTTGGTGTGCCGTTGTTATTAGATTTAGTAATTGGTGAACCTAAGTACGATTTTTTTCGTGGACTTGATAATCTAAGAGTGGCTGTTAGGGATGAAACAACCTTTTTGGTTTACTGTCTATACATTGCTATCGTGCCAGTAGTATTGTGGTACAATGGAATCCCCAAAGACAAGGAGAGTCATGGAAGATTATTAATCAATAATCAAACATTTTGGGTTAACTTAATTGGTTTCAGCAATAGGTATAAGCTCGGTAAACAATTTAAGTTATTAATGATACTTATTGGTTACTTTCTTTTATTCTTACCTGTCATTGTTTGGTCATTTAGTCCTAATCCCGGTCTCTACATTACTTACGGAGCAAAAGGTGCTGGTCTCTTGTCGGAAGAAGAGTACAACTTTCATCAACTTATACATCTTTCCTCTTTACTCAGTTTGGGTGGACTAATAACAATAATTGTATTGCAAAAAAATAAAAATTTGTCATTAATAAATTTTTACTTTTGGGCAAGTGTTCTCATCCCAATATCGGTAACAATATGGCTTAACGGCAAGAGATCTATTATTGCTTTCGTGATTTTTGCTTTGGTTCTGACTTTACTTTTAAAAAAAGCTTTAAGTAGAGTAAAACTTTTAGCACTTTTATTGGGTTTATTATTAGTTTTTGGCATTTTTTCCTATTCTTATCAAACTTCCTTAGTCAGGAGTATAGATACAAAGCAAATGTATGAAATATCTCGTTTCGATTATGGTAGAGACCATCTGCTTAAACTGTCTATTTACTCAGAATTAAATCCTGATAAATTTAAGATACTGGATCATCGACTTCAGACAGTTTATCATGCTTTAGTTTTATATATTCCTCGCTTTTTGTGGCCAGGTAAACCCATTCCTTATGATTACAAAAAATATATAACAGCGGCCGCCTTTAACATATCTCCCAAAGATGTTCTCCTCGGTCTAACAGGGACTTGGTTGGGGGAATCCTTATCTAATTTTGGTTGGGTAGGAGCTTTTATCGGTCCAATTACAATTGCCTTAATTTGTAGATTTGGAGATTCTACAAAAAATAATTTCTTGATTATTTTTACTTCTTTTATTGCCCTGTATTTGCTATTGTTAAGTCTAGGCTCTGTCTTTCGTTTTTTGATTATTTGGTTAATACTTTTACTCAGAGAATACTACCAAAAAAAATACAAGAAATATAAAGGATATAAAATATGAATTCAATTCTATAAACGGAGTTATAATTATGGAATAACTAAATAGTTACTTGATAAGTACTTTTTGCGATCTAGGAAAGACCTATATCATACAGGGTAAGCGCATCTTAACAATCCTTGACAAAATGAACTTTATGTGAGTTGCTTACCCAGAGATCGATTCAGGCATATTTGAGGAGAATTGGCTATCTCAATTGTTAAGCAAAAATCGACCAAATGTTAAGATTTCGTAACTATTCTGATTGACTGGTAAGCTAAACGGCTTTTACTTCGGATCACCGATATAGACTCCAAAAGGGTTATAGCTATTGGATCATGCAGGTTAAGCGCCGTTTAGCTTATCACTTCAAATGCCCACACAGCAAGCGGATAACACAATTGGTCAATTGTCAATAGCGTTTGAGATGATCTCACCCTGCTATATCATATCAAACTGTGTGTTATGATGGCTGGTGAGAAACTGGTGAATATATAAAGACGAAACCTTATGAAAAACATACTATCCTTTCCATTGAATTCTTTAAACATCTTGACCTTGCCTAGTCGAATAGCAAAAAAAATCAAGTATGGGCGTTCTCTGCACAAAAATCATGTGGTAGAGGATGTTTTCCTCGTTTCCTATCCCAAATCGGGAAACACTTGGTTGAGATTTCTGATAGCAAATGCTCTCAAAGTCCATTATAATGTTGAGCAAGATGTTAACTTATTTAATATTTTAGATATCATACCTTCAATAATAGGAGATGGCAATCTTCGTCCAGAAGGTCCTTTTGGCAGGACAGATATACCTAGAATTATTAAAAGTCACTCTGCCTATAACCCTTACTACTACAGAGTCATTTTACTTGTCCGAGATCCTAGAGATGTAATGATTTCCTATTATTACTACCTAAAAGATAGAAAACAAATAGATGATAAGTTAGAGATTTCAGAATTTATTAGACATACAAAATATGGAATTAACAGATGGACAGAACATACAAAATCATGGTATTACAACAACTATGGAGGTGGGGGTGGGCAGATCATTAAGATATTTAGATATGAGGATTTTTTAAAAGACACACACTTGCAATTATCTTCCGTGATGGATTGTTTTGGAATTAAAATCAATGAGAAATTGATAGATGAAGCTATTGCTTTAAGTTCTAAAGAAAAAATGAAAGATTCAGAGAAAAAGCATAGTTCTACCAATATTATAAATGAGAAAATATCCTTTGTGCGAAAGGGAGTTGCTAGTGGTGGACAGGAATTATCTGATCTGGATATAGAGTTTATTGCGAATTCAGCGACAGATATTGCTCGAATACTTGGTTATGACTTGTAGTATGTAAATTTTTCTGATTCTGCAGCCAGATAATTATTTGTTAGCCTGCAAGAGTTTGAAGCATAAATTTACGTTAGCGCAATCATTGATGTTTCTAGGGAATTACCATTTAAGTATGAGGAAGTAAAAGTATGGCATTGCCAAATTTTTTAATTATCGGAGCAGCCAAGGCGGGGACGACTTCCCTTTATGATTGGCTCAACCAACATCCACAAATTTATATGACACCAATTAAGGAGACTAACTTTTTTGCTTTCGAGGGCGAAAAAATTAGCTATCCTAAAGGTTCAATTAGTGAAGGTTATTTGGATGGTTTTAAGACTAGCTTTGAAAGTTATATGGAACAATTTCAGGGAGTTACGAATGAAATCGCCATAGGTGAAGCCTCACCTAGTTATCTATACCATGCTAAGGCGGCTGCAAGAATTAAGTATTATTGCCCTGATGTAAAACTAATAGCAATACTGCGAGATCCAGTGGAAAGAGCGTATTCGCAATTCTTGCATCATGCTCGAGAGGGCTTTGAAAACTGCTTAGATTTTAGTGCCGCCCTTCGGGAAGAAGATAACAGAATTCTTAACAAATGGTGGTGGGGATACTTTTATGTAGACGGAGGATTTTATTATACTCAATTACAGCGATATTTTGAAAAATTTGACTCTAGTAAAATCAAAGTTTATCTCTACGAAGATTTAAGAAGTAATCGTTATGATTTAATCAAGGATATTTTCCAATTTTTGGAAGTTGATGACAATTTTATTCCCGATACATCAACTAAATATAATGTTACTGGTATCCCTAAAAATAAATTATTGCATCAATTTTTATCAAAGCCAAATCTAATCACCACCTCTGTTAAACATCTTATTCCACGTTCCCTTCGACAGAAAATAATTAACAATGTAATAAATTCTAATCTAGCCAAGCATCAACTAACACAAACCCTAAGGCAACAACTAATAAACATTTATCGAGAAGATATATTAAATCTTCAAGAATTGATTCAAAGGGACCTGTCTCCATGGTTAAAATAAATAATGAATTTTGGGTTCTTCGTTACTTGGTATGGTTCGGTAGGGTGTCATAAATCGACTAAATCCTTATCTGGCAAGAGATTTAATTGATTAGTTCGCTCTAGATCGAAAACAATTGACAAAAATCGCCAAATGTCTTTCTATATAAGAGTTTCATTCCTTATAATCCTGTCCGTTGCATAATACAAACCGAAGAACCGAATTTTGTAAAAAAAATCAAGAGTTAATACTATTAACCGACATTCCGCACATCTTCATATATTTTTATATGTTTTTACATTACAATTCTTCACCTTGATAAAAATCCATCATTGTAGCTATAATCCTTACTGGCAATGGGTTGTAAGCAATGTATTAGTAAAAATTATCAATTGAATGTTAAGAAGTGCGGAAGATGGGTATTAAGTAATAAGTACCTAAGCAAAATTAATTACACATCTAAGCCACTACTCCGTCAGACTTCTGGTGTGAGGAAACAGTGAACTGAAAACTCAAATCCGATCCCTAATAGCTGTCTCCCGTCTCGGAGTCTCCCGTCTCGGAGTCTCCCGTCTCGGAGTCTCCTGTCTCCTGTCTCGACTAGGAAATTAATTTTGCACGACTACTTAGTTGACATCAGATAGACCTTTTTGCTATCTTGTGTTTGTCAACTTTAATGAGTGTCAAAGAATATGCACATAGTCTGTCCTTTAAGCGGTAGTGCTAACCTTGTTTTACGAGAAACTATAGAAGTTAAAGCACTCATTAAACTGTATAGCAGATGGGGTGGGTTTCATATCAGTTCGGAATTTCTTGATTTAGAGACGATTAATTTTTATCATTGTCTAGATTCAGATTTGAAATTTTTTCATCCTCTGGTTACAGGTTCAGAGTCATTTTATCAAGAATTACAGAAGTTCAAATGGTATTATATGGATGATAAAGAAGAATACGATTATGCTTGTAATTTCATCACTAGCGAGGATCGAGTTTTAGAAGTGGGCTGTGGGAAAGGAGCTTTTTCTCAAAAAATAAAAACCTCTAATTATACTGGACTTGAATTTAGCAGTAAAGCTATAGAAATAGCATCTCATGCCAATATAAATGTTCTTAATCAAATTGTAGAAGATTACTGTGTGAGTAACTCAGATAGTTACGATATTGTTTGTTCATTCCAAGTGTTAGAGCATGTGTCTAACCCTAAATCTTTTATAGAATCTTGTTTAAAATGCCTTAAAAAAGGGGGTCTATTGATTATCTCTGTGCCTAGTGATGATTCATTTATTGGCTCTCTCAAAAATAATATTTTAAATATGCCTCCTCATCATGTTACCCATTGGTCTGACAAAGCTTTGCAATATGTAGCTAACTGTTTTTGTCTCAAGCTAATTGATATTCATCATGAAAAATTAGCAGATATTCATAGAAGGCTATATGCTCGTGAACTTGTCATAAAGTCCCTGGACAACTTATTCAAAAATAATCAAAACTATTCTTTAGTAGATATTTCAACTAATTACCAAGTTAAATTAAAAATATCTCAAGTGATAGCATCATTTATTTCTGCTGGACTCACAGATGATAGAATTAAGCCAATTGGTCATTCAGTGACAGTTGTTTACCAGAAATAAAAAAATTTACTTCCGAAGGGTTAAATTGAGATAAATTACTTACTGGTTACAATTGTTATATTCTGAATATGAGGATAATATGCTTAAAAAATTCCTGAAAAACCTGTTCAGAAAACTAGGGTTTGAAGTCAAGAGATATAATCTTAATACTTCACAAGTTGCCCTGATGGAAAGGTTATTGGAATATCATCAGATAGAGCTAATTTTTGATATGGGTGCTAACTTTAGAATAGTGTTGCAAACTGATAAAATCTTGCTAATTTTGAAAGAAGCGGGCTTTAGAATACATATTCGCAACGTAAACAATACTAACTTATAACCTTTGATTGGAATAAAGTCACAGTCTGAGTTTGATTCACAGCCTAATATTTTGGGTTGGAAAGGTTAAGTTTTATGGCATCGAAATTTAGGGATGAAAGAAATCCAGGCTCTTCGGTTTGTGTTATGCAATGGACGGGGGTTATAAGGAATGGAACCCTTATATAGAAAGGCGTTTAGCGATTTTTGTGAATTATTTTTGTCTAGAGCGAACTAATCAATTAAGTCTCTTGCCAGATAAGGATTTAGTCGATTTATGCCCCCCTATCGAACCATACCAAGTAACGAAGAACCGAAATCCAAGAGCAGTTGATGTCTTGGAAAGGGAACTTATCAGGGAATCAATCGATAAGTAAGACATAGAGACATATACTTTAGACGTTCATAATCTGAGATTTATTAAACTTCTGAAATCGTAGAGTCAGCAAGGAATCCAGTTCTTTTTTATGTTTCAGATGGGCATCATTCAGACATTCATAAATAGCT
>NZ_SFBV01000071.1:0-3281 GCF_007095585.1 Microcystis sp. M_OC_Ca_00000000_C217Col | reverse complement strand
TACTTTTGGTTATCTGATTAAATATTTCACTGCCTAATACTTGAAGAGAGGTTTTAGAAATTTCAAGCATAATATCAAACATTTTTTTGATAAGTAGGGAGGCACAATTATTTGTAGGATGGGTTATCGGTAACGTAACATGATCGGGGGTTGGTTTTCATGCTTCTAACTTCACAGTTTCCATCAATGTGCATGGTGCGTTCCCCAAAATCGATCGCTGGAGTAGCAGGACTTGCATTAGGGAACGCACCCTACAGCACTAATTTTATTTTCTTAGCCAATTGACTAAAAGATTTTTAATATGTATTAGTCTTTCTGGTGAGATAGTTCCTAAACGTGCATTGATTACAGATGATTCGACACTTGTTAATTGTCCTAGCCAAATTAAAGAAGCCACTTTAAGTCCAGTAGTAATATAGTCAGAATCTGAGGTATTAATAATTTCATCAAATCCTAGAGTAGCTTGATGGAGACGAGAAGAAATTAAAGCAAGTAATAAATCACGATGGCGACTTGGTGAAATAGCAATAATTAAAGCTGGATGCAGTTTTCCTGATTTCAAGTCTGCTTGAGGGAAACGAATTAGAATAATATCACCTGGTTTCATGGTTGATAAATTTCTTGAGCATCTGCTAGGGAATATTCTATTTCATCTCCTTCTTGGAAAAATTGCTCTAATGAAAATTTTTGCCAGTCTTCATCTTGCCAATTACTATATTCTGGAATGTCGTTTGGCTCAGGGGAAATTAATCGGGTAAAGTTGGCAATTTTTTCAACAATGTCATCAGGTAATCGGTCAATCTGTTGGTGAAGTTCTTCACGAATTGTAGCAGACATAATTTAAATTATTTGATTAAGGTGTAGAATGGATGGTATTAATTATAACTCAGATATTGGGTGGTAATCTGGGAAAAAGTAATGTTGGGTTTCTACAAGATCAGCGATCTGCTACGCAGTGCCTTCGGCATCGCTCTCCTTATCCCCAAAAAGCGATCGCCCTTGGCGTTCCTATCCCGAGCAATGACAATTTCAAAGTTTAATCAAGAAGATGACAGCGATCGCACTACAAGATCGGCAATCATAGTTCAATTCCATTGATCCAAATTTCATACTCGCTTATATCAACTTCATCATTCCAAACGATTCCGCTACCTGATGGATCAAGTTGAAAGTTTTTAAAGAAAGTATAGTTTTTAAGGGAAGAAAACATCGTTTTTTCTAGTAGATTTTCACAGTTATATTTTCTAGCTTGATGATTAGAAAAATGCACCAATAGAGTATAATTTTCAATGATTTCGGCTGATGTTATTTTGGGGTAAAGCATTGTTTTATTTCAAAGGTGGTAATTTATTAAATTCTTGAGTGTTCCACATTTTCAATAATTCTGATTGATAGATTGTTGCCCATTCTACAACCATTTTTGTGGCTCTATTAGGTAAGTCTCCTTCAATTATTTCTAAGGTTTCCAGATTAAATAGGGCGTTATATTCTCCATAAATCGCATGAAAATGGGGAGGTGGATGATCGGCAAAAAAGATTTTAATGATAATTCCATAAAATCGAGTAATTTCTGGCATAAATCTATTTTTATAAGTCTTGCTTTATGACAAAAATATTATAACAAAGCTTGTTGGGTTTTGTTACCTCGACCTAAACGACAAGATCAGCGATCTGCTACGCAGTGCCTTCGGCATCGCACTCCTCATCCGCAAAAAGCGATCGCACTTGGCGTTCCTATCCCAAGCAATGACAATTTTAAAGTTTAATCAACAAGATGACAGCGATCGCACTACAAGATCGGCATCTGTGATTGATGTACGGTGAAACTCATTTAATTCTTGTTGAGATAGGGGGAGACAGTCCGAATCTGCTTCGGCTGCTTTGTCAATTTCTTCCTCAGTCATTGCTTCAACTTTTTCCCAATCTGTCTTACCATGACTAACATTTTCGGGATCAAGTCTGAGTCTGGTAATATTGTCGTCGTTCATTTTTATTGGCTCTCCTTGCTGAAATAATGCGGTATCTGCCGTTTCTTTTGGTATAGACGACCAATAAAACTACTTGATTAACTATACCGATTACTTGAATTCTAGTTTCATTATAATCACGTTTATCTTCTCTTTCCAAACAGTTGGGATCTAGAAAAATGTTTTTTGCATCTTCAAAATCAATTTTATGCTTGAGCAAGTTGGCAGCAGCTTTATTATTGTCCCATTCTATCTCCATTTTATCGAGATTTTGTATCTAGTTCATAATATTTTGGATTATACATGATCGCCCTTTCCCATCATCAAAAAGCGATCACCAACTCCGAAACCTTGCTAACATAATAAAAAATCATATTCAATAAACCTCATCGTGAGTTCCAATATCAATTAGGTTGATCTCTTCTTCTTGGGTTTCAGGGTTTGATTCAAAATTGAAAATAATTCGACAATCATATTCGACAGAAAAAGCCCAAGCACCTGACAATTTCCCCTTTAGTTTATGGGTGCGTAATATTGGATTATAGGGATCGTCAGCGAGTAGTCTCAATTTGGCTTCTATTTTTGATTTTAAGTCAGGTTGTCGTTTAATCCTTGTTTTGAAAGCGCGTTTAAATGATTGGCTAAAAACCAAGTTAATCATTGTTTAGTTCGGCAATGATGGAATCAACATCTCCTCGAAAAACATTACCATTTTGATAGTCTTGTCGAGCTTGAGAAATACTTTGAGCAATTTGTTCTCGTCTTTTTTCGATTTGCCGATGTTTAACAATATTGATCAAGTCATCTTGTTCATCAAAAGAGAGATAGTCAATCATTTCTAAGATTTGACTAAATTGCATTGTTGGCGGCATTGTTACTTTCCCTTTTTTCAATACAGACTTTTATTTTACTCTGCTTGGGCAATAATGACATCCGCGATCGCGGATCGATGACAACTTTCCAACTCACAAAGAGAGATCGCCCCTCTTCATTCCCAAAAAGCGATCGCTCTTGGCGTTCCTATCCCAAGCAATGGCAGTTTTAAAGTTTAATCAAGAGGATAACGGCGATCGCACTGCCATCAATGTGCATGGTGCGTTCCCCAAAAGCGATCGCTGGAGCAGCAGGACTTGCATTAGGGAACGCACCCTAGGACTGAGTTATACATTGTTTTTCTTTGTCAGTTAAATCAATATATTCAGTCTGTATTCGTTTATTCTTGATTAGTATTCTAAAATAAGGACATTTCCCATTTACTGATAAATCTTTATCATCATTTCCTTTCCTGAATTTAATTATTTCAAATTGGTCGGG
>NZ_SFBV01000070.1:0-6781 GCF_007095585.1 Microcystis sp. M_OC_Ca_00000000_C217Col | reverse complement strand
CAGCCATTTATGAATGTTTGAATGATGCCCATTTGAAACATAAAAAAGAACTGGATTCCTTGCTGACTCTACGATTTCAGAAGTTTAATAAATCTCAGATTATGAACGTCTAAAGTATACAAAGAATAGAGAGCGAAAGCATCAGCAAAATTACTGGTTGTGGGTTACTCTTGATATATGGTCCAACAAATCGATCTGGGCAGGCTTGCCGACTTTACCAACAAGTTTTGTTAGCCTCGGAGGAAAACTACCAGCTTTCAACCGGGGCAAGATTAGACGGGGTAAAAAGCCCTTTTCTAATTTGGGGACAATTTTTGTCAGCGACTGTATCCTATTAACTATCGTTATTATTTAGAGCGTCATGGGAAAAGTCATCGGCATCGACTTAGGGACAACCAACAGTTGTGTTGCGGTACTCGAAGGAGGTCAGCCGATTATAGTTCCTAACTCGGAAGGGGGAAGGACAACTCCTAGTATCGTGGGATTCGGCAAAGGCCAGCGCCTAGTGGGACAACTGGCCAAACGTCAAGCGGTCACTAATGCCGAAAATACCGTCTATAGCATCAAACGCTTTATCGGTAGGCGCTGGCAAGACACCGAGGTAGAAAGGGGACGAGTTGCCTATCATTGCCAACGCGGTCGCGATGATACCGTCAATATCAAAATTCGCGATCGGGAATTTACCCCCCAAGAAATCTCGGCCATGATCCTGCAAAAATTAAAGGCCGATGCTGAGGCCTATCTGGGAGAACCGATTAACGAGGCCGTGATTACAGTTCCCGCCTATTTTACCGATGCCCAACGTCAGGCCACTAAAGACGCGGGGATAATCGCAGGACTAGAAGTATTAAGAATTATTAACGAACCCACCGCCGCCGCCCTAGCCTACGGTTTAGATAAACAAAACGAAGATCAACATATCCTCGTTTTTGACCTAGGGGGAGGAACCTTCGACGTTTCCATCCTGCAACTGGGGAAGGGAGTCTTTGAAGTGAAAGCCACCGCCGGCAATAACCATCTTGGGGGGGACGATTTTGATAACCTCTTAGTGCGGTGGCTGGTGGAGAACTTTCAAAGCCAAGAAAACATCGATCTGTCCAGCGATCGCATGGCGATCCAAAGACTGCGAGAAGCCGCCGAAAAAGCCAAAATCGAGCTTTCTAGCCTGATTACCACCTCGATCAATCTCCCCTTCATCGCCGCCGACGAAACTGGCCCTAAACACCTAGAATTGGAAATAACTCGCACTAAATTCGAGGAATTAACCAGAGAATTAGTGGGAAAAACCCTGGAACCCGTACAACAGTCCCTCAAAGATAGCGAACTGCAGCCTAGCGATATCAATCGTGTCATTCTCGTGGGCGGTTCCACCAGAATCCCCGCCGTACAGCGATTAATCTCCCGTTTCTTTTCTGCAGGCCAGATCGATCGCTCTGTTAACCCCGATGAGGCCGTTGCTTTGGGGGCAGCGATTCAAGCGGGAGTTTTAGGTGGAGAAGTAGAAGATATCCTCCTCCTCGATGTCACCCCCCTTTCCCTCGGCATTGAAACCCTCGGCGAAGTCTTTACCAAAATTATCGATCGCAATACCACTATCCCCACCAGTAAATCTCAGGTTTTCTCCACCGCTGCCGATGGTCAAACTTCGGTGGAAATTCATGTTCTGCAAGGGGAAAGGGCCATGGCCCGGGATAATAAAACCCTCGGTAAATTTCTCCTGACGGGAATTCCTCCCGCCCCTAGGGGTATGCCACAAATCGAAGTAGCCTTCGAGATCGATGTTAACGGCATCTTGAAAGTGGCCGCCAGCGACCAAGGCACCGGCAAAGAACAAAGCATTTTAATTAGTCATACTGGAGGGCTGAAACCGAACGAAATTGAAAAAATGCGCCTAGAAGCCGAAAAATACGCCGAATTTGATTGCGGTCGTCTGCAAATGATCGATATTCGCCAGCAATGCGATAGTCTTTTCTATAGCTACGAAGTCACCCTCAGGGAAAACAGCGAGTTAGTTGCCCCCGATATCCGGCAACTGGCCGACCAGAAGCGACAACAGTTGGAAATCGCCCTGCGCGACCCTTCCATATCCCCAGAAAAGCTAAAAACCATCCTGGAAGAATTTCGTCAGATTGTCCTCGAAATCGGTACCCGCATCTACAGGGGTAAACAAGAGGACACCCAAATCCTCAACGGTACTGGTTTTGAATCGATCAATGTCACCGAAAAACTGACCCGACCCACCCGCATCCGGACCACTCCCCCCAATATCTTCGCCGACGGGCAAACCTTCTCCCACACTAGAACCAGAACCTATAGTAATCTGGAAACTAAATTCAGCGAATCGGGCAGTGATGATCACCCCTACGATGGCGAAGAAATGAGTGCCAGTGACTACGAGGCCGTAGATTAAAAAGTGATCAGTGACCAGTAATCAGTAATCAGATGTGAGTTTTCAGCTTTTTTCTCCCCTTCTCCCCACACCCCACGCCCCACTTTCTCCCCACTTCCCCACTCCCCCACACCCCACTTCCCCACTCCCCCACTTCCTTACCAAAAAAATAGTAGGGATAACCCAACTAAACTATTATGTATAGTTTGTTAAAGTAACAACTAGACTTAAACTTTATTTATAAATTGCCAGCAGAACCATAGCCCCCTATGCCCACTGATTACTACGAAATTCTAGGTGTCTCGCGAGATGCGGGCAAAGAAGACATCAAACGCGCCTATCGTCGTCTCGCCCGAAAATACCATCCCGATGTTAACAAAGAACCAGGAGCCGAGGAACACTTCAAAGAAATTAACCGCGCCTACGAAATTCTCTCGGAACCGGAAACCCGCAATCGTTATGACCGCTTTGGTGAGGCCGGGGTTTCTGGAGGTGCTGCCGGTTTTGATCCCGACAATATGGGCGGTTTCGCCGATATATTTGAGACAATCTTTAGTGGTTTTGGGGGCATGGGCGGCCAAGCAACGGCCCGCCGACGCACAGGCCCTACCCGGGGCGAGGATCTACGTCTCGATTTTCGACTAAAATTCCGCGAGGCGGTCTTTGGCGGCGAAAAGGAAATCCGCATCCGTCATCTGGAAACCTGTCAAACCTGTAAAGGCAGTGGGGCCAGACCTGGGACCAGTTCTCGTACTTGTACCACTTGCAATGGTGCTGGCCAAGTACGTCGCGCCACCCGTACTCCCTTCGGTACTTTTGCTCAGGTTTCGGTCTGTCCCACCTGTGACGGCGCTGGCGAAGTGATCGAGGAAAAATGCGACGTTTGCGGCGGTTCCGGACGTAAACAGGAAACCAAAAAACTGAAAATTACCATCCCCGCGGGGGTTGACAACGGCATGAAATTGCGCGTTGCCCGGGAAGGTGACGCAGGACTTAAAGGCGGGCCGCCGGGGGATTTATTCGTTTATCTAACCGTGGAAACAGATACAGAATTTCAACGGGAAGGCAATGATATTAAATCGAATATCTCGATTAGTTATATCCAAGCGATTTTAGGATGTACTATTAAAGTTAATACGGTAGATGGCCAAGAAGACCTGACTATCCCTGCCGGTACTCAACCGAACACCGTACTGATTTTAGAAAATAAGGGGGTTCCTAAATTAGGCAATCCCGTCAGTCGCGGTGATCATCGCATTACCGTTAAAATCTCGATTCCTACCCGTGTCACCGGAGAAGAACGGGATTTACTGGAAAAATTAGCAAAAGTTCGCGGGGAAACCGTGGGGAAAGGCGGCATCGAGGGATTTTTAGGTAATATCTTCCATAAATAGGGCAGGCTGAATAAATCTAAAAATCTTGTCGGTTAACGGAGGCAGGGGGCGGTCGGCGGTCGGCAGGAGTCAGTATTCAGGAGTCAGGAGATAGGAGATTATTTTATTTATTCTCCCCACACCCCACACCCCACACCCCACACCCCACACCCCACACCCTGCCCCTAGGAGAAACTTTTTCAGCAAACCCTAAATAATTATGACTTTAGACCTGCGCGGCACTCCCTGCCCAATTAATTTTGTCCGGACAAAATTGCAATTAGAGAAAATGACCGCCGGGGAACGGTTGGAAGTCTGGTTAGATGCCGGGGAACCGATCGAACAGGTTCCCACTAGCCTGACAGTGGAGGGTTATCAGATAGAATCGATCGAGGACCGAGATAGCTTTTTTGTTCTCAAAGTCTATCGTCCCGATTCCTAAATGGTAGATGCACAATTAACCGATTTATACGGTACAGTGGTGGCCGTACAGGCGAATTTCTATCAGGTACGCTTGGATTCTGCCGTTATGGGCGAGAATCTTCTCTGTACCCGTCGCGCTCGCTTGCAAAAAATTGGTCAATCGGTGATGGTTGGTGATCGGGTGCGTGTGGAGGAAGCCAATTTTGATGATCGGCAGGGTGCGATCGCAGAAGTCCTCCCCCGCAGTACCGAGATCGATCGGCCGGCCGTTGCTAATATCGAGCAGATTTTGCTAGTTTTTGCCCTTGCTGAACCCGTCCTCGATCCTTGGCTGATCAGTCGTTTTTTGGTGAAAGCCGAGTCCACAGGCTTAGAAATTGCCGTCTGTGTCAATAAAATTGATCTGGGGGAACCCGAACAAATAGATTTCTGGGGCGATCGCCTAGCTGCTTGGGGATACCGGCCTTTTTTTGTCAGTGTCGAGAAAAATCGGGGATTTGAGGCTTTATTGGCACAATTAAACCATAAAATCACTCTCTTGGCCGGTCCTTCGGGGGTGGGAAAATCGAGTTTAATTAATTGCCTAATTCCTGAGATTAACCAACGGGTGGGGGATGTGTCGGGAAAACTGCAAAAAGGTCGTCACACTACCCGTCATGTGCAGTTATTTGCTTTACCAAATCGGGGTTTATTGGCCGATAGTCCGGGTTTTAACCAACCTGATCTTAACTGTTTACCGGAACAATTAACTTTTTATTTTCCGGAAGTGAGACAGCGTTTAGCTTTAGGAAATTGTCAATTTAATGATTGTACTCACCGTCGGGAACCTAACTGTGTGGTGAGGGGAGATTGGGAACGTTACCAACATTATTTAGAGTTTTTAGAAGAAGCGATCGCACGAGAACAGTCATTACAGAAAACTAGCACAAAAGAGTCAAGTTTAAAGTTAAAAATTAAAGAAGCAGGTCAAGAAACCTACGAACCCAAGTTAGCCAATAAAAAATACCGTCGTCCTTCCCGTCGCGGCAAAAATCAAGATCAGGAACGCTACGAAAATAAAACTCTCCAAGATATTTATAATGACGATTCTGAATAGAATGGGTTCAGTTGGGTTTACGGCAGTTATCTTAATGGTGAGATACGAAGTTTTCCTTTTAGTATTCCCCACAATTACCATAAAAATTCTATTCACACCTAAATTTTGACTTTTGACTGATGCTGAAGTTGATGTTTTTAAGCATTATTGACCTTCTCACCTCTAAGAGCCGAAAATAAACAGAGACGACCCAAACCTAAGATTGCTGGTGAGAAGGTTTCTTGACTGGGGGACTCTAGATTGCAACCAGCAAATTCTTGCTGTATTTCTGTTAGAAAATAGGGCCAAATGGTTAAGAAAAAATTACCGCTAAAAATTATTTGATCGATGTCTTCAAGACTTTTTTGCTGTTTTTCTAACAAATCATTAATTTTTTGTCTTAAATTATCTAGATATGGTATAATGACCTTCTTATTTAAATCGCTGCGACTGACAGTCCAAGTATGACCGGCTAGAGAGGAGGTAAATTCGCTTTCTTCTTGCAGGATTAATTTGGTTAATCTAGCGGCTGCCAGTAAAGATTTTTTTAAGGGATTAGTATCGGTGAGATCGGAGCGGGAAAGAGGCAAAAAAGAACGCCAGAGAGGATAAATTAACTGAGAGAGTATGGCTCGTTCATAGGTGTTTTCCCCGTAGTTAAAATGGCTCAGAGCGATCGCTTGACGGGATAAAGAGCGAGTTTGCGGCGGGACTTCCAGCAGTGCTAAAGTGGTAGTCTCTCGTTTACCTTCGATCACCAGTAGGGTTTGGGTTTGGGGTTGGTCGCTAGTGGGAATATGGGCCAGAGCAGTAGCGATCGCTGTTTCTAGACTAGATAGGCGATCGGGGGGTATTAGTTGCGCGCTGAGAAGGGCTTTTTTCAGGTCATCCGTGGAGGTTTCCCCATCGTCGGTGATAATGATAGCTTCTAATCGCTCTAAGGCTTCCCAGAGCCAAGAATCGGTGCTAAAATCCCGATGAGATAGCCAACTAATTAGATATTCGTCCACCTGGGAGCAGGGTAAGCGATCGCTTGTTCCCGTTGCCAGACTCCAAGAAAGAGGATAAAAATCGATTAATCCTTGGCTTTCCCGAAAAAAGACGATTTTCACCCCCTCTGGTTGCACCTCCATTCCCAGGGACCAACGGGCAACTTCAGGGGTTGGAGCGGGCAACAATAAGGGAGAAAGCATCACTCTGGCCGATTCTAAATGTTGACGAGTGGCGATAATTGTCTCGGAAGTAACTTCTTGCGGGTTAACTAGAGACGAAATCACCCCAGAAAGAATCCGATCGATCTCGGTCAGTAGGGAGGAAAAATCCTGTTTATCGGTCACTGGATCATTAAAAATACCCACAACTTTCCATTGTAGAATCACCTGCCTAAAACGAACAAAATTTAAATAGAACTCTTGCAAATTAATTATATGTTATAATGATGGGTTAACTAATTTTCCCCAAAAAATTAGTTAACCAGTACATTAGTCCTGAATGAAAACTTGAAGTTTAACTTTTAACTCA
>NZ_SFBV01000007.1:0-3096 GCF_007095585.1 Microcystis sp. M_OC_Ca_00000000_C217Col | reverse complement strand
AACTGATAACTGATAACTGATAACTGATAACTGATAACTGATCACTGATAACTGATAACTGATAACTGATAACTGATAACTGATAACTGATAACTGATAACTGATAACTGATAACTGATCACTGACTCAATGTTCGACAAAGATAAGCAAAAATTATTCATTGACTCCAAAAACTTGAGAATATTTAAATTAACATTTCGCAATATTTACAAATTCTTAAGAATTAATTGAGAAAGATTTTTATTTAACAACGATGTTACAGTGGTAACAGCGATTTTACTGAATTTCATAATGGGTTATCTTGTGCTTTTTTGGACAGCAAAGGTTGAAACCCTTGCCACACCTAGAAGGTGATCCCAATTAAGACGGTTAAATCAGTCAATTTCACCCACAACGATGATCTTTTTTTTGTGTAGTTTTATTGCAAAGAAAAAGTTTTTTTGACAAAAAGCAGAAAGTATGTAGGAGTAGTTATGGCAGAGTGGGGAAGTGGGGTGTGGGGTGTGGGGTGTGGGGGGACGGAGTAGGGGAGCAGGGAGAAAAAACTGATGACTGATGACTGATAACTGATAACTGATTACTGATTACTGACCCCTCATAGATTTTTACTTAACTTTATGTCTTTGGTAATTTGTACGGGTTTTCATGATTCTAGATTGACCGAGGATTTTTTAGGACATCTGGGGAGCAAATCGGTCAAATTAAGTCCCTATATTATTATTTCGCCTTTTTCTTGCTTAAATGAAGCTTTATCACTGGGAGAAGCTCTAACCTTGATTGGGTTTAGTGCGGGGGTGGTAAATGCGATCGCTTTAGCTCATTATTGGCAAGCTCAAGGGGCGACAATTCGAGCTTTAATAGCTCTAGACGGGTGGGGAGTGCCATTAATCGGTAATTTTCCCATTTATCGCCTGAGTCACGATTATTTTACCCATTGGAGTTCCTGTTTACTGGGTAGCGGTGGAGAAAATTTTTATGCGGATCCGCCTGTGGATCATCTTAGCCTTTGGTCGTCCCCCGATCGAGTGACCGGTTGGTCTATCAATGGTAATTTTGTCCAACGCACCACAGCGTTAACTTTTTTATCTCAAATCGGTCGGGCGAGAATCAATTAACTATAATTAGGTAGTCCCCTCCCTATCTTTCCTATTTCTTTACCGCTGCTGATTTATGAGTACATCCGTTCCGAGTTCTTCAATTCTCTTGGTGGGAATTGAGGAGAATATCGCTAAACTAGCTAGTGCGGACTTGAAAGAAGCAGGTTATCGTCCCCTGATCGTGCCTAGCATTGATATCGCTTTCCCAGAAGTGAAAAGTTGGCAGCCAGCGATGATTATACTCGATCGCTTCCTCGCAGCGGAGGCCGGTGTGAATTTTTGTAGTCGTTTACGTTCCCAGGGAAGTCGCGTTTATATTATTTTGTTAGTATCTCAAGAAACCCTAGAAGAACGTCTCGCCTGTTTGGAAGCGGGAGCCGACGATTATTTTCTCAAACCCTATAATTCGCAATCTTTTCTCAAATTAATCCGTTTTTACCTGCAACCTCTGGAAATTACCCCCGAACAATTGGGTTTCGGTGACTTAGTATTAGATTTAGCCAGTCGTCGTCTCTCCTATAAAAACAAAAATATTGAGTTGACGATGAAGGAATTTGAACTGCTGCGCTACCTCATGACTCACCCCAAAGAAGTATTATCGAGGGATCAAATTCTCGAAAATGTCTGGGGAGACGAATTTCAAGGAGAATCAAACGTTATTGAGGTATATATTCGCTATTTACGCCTGAAGATGGAAGCTGGTGGTCAAAAACGCCTCATTCATACCGTGCGCGGTGTCGGCTACGTTTTAGGGGAATCTTAACAGTAATCAGTGATCAGTGATCAGTAATCAGTAGATTGCTTTTATTTATTCTCCCTGCTCCCCAGTCCCTAATTCCTAATTCCCGCTCCCTGCTCCCCAGTCCCTAATTCCTAATTCATATCACTGATTACTGTTTACTGATCACTGAAAAGCCCCACCACCCTAGTCAAGGGCTGCTATTCAATCTGGATGGAGTTGGGGGAATCGATAGGAGGGGTGGAACTTCCCGGAGTGATAGTTTGACGGTATTGACTATAAAGACGGTCGCGCCAGGCAAAAAAGCCCTCGTAGGCGCTATTATCGGCTAACCCTGGGATCCCCTTGCCTTGCAATTCCCTGGGTAAGTTGAGATAGGAACCCTGGGGAAACTGAAGCAGTACACTTAATCCCGCCACGGCTAAATCGGCTAAACTGGGCTGATCCCCGACTAAATAGGGACGATTGGCTAAAATGAGGTTCAAAGCTTCTAAATCCTGTTGTAGCCCTTTTTTCGCCGTATTGATAGCATCTTTTCCCAGACCTACACCCGCCCCCAAAATATCAATTAATTCCCCTGGCATAGAACCCAGCAACAAGCGCATAAAACCGGGAGTTTCCTGGGGTAAAAAGGCGGTACGAAAGTTTTGATTTTGGGCAAAAGCGCCGAGAAAAGCGGTTCTTCCTTTTAATCCCAGGGATTCATCGGCCCATTCTTCGATTAATAAACATTGACCCCGTTGGAGGGGATCTGTGGGGATAATTGGTTTTTCAGGATACTTGCGATCGAGATAAAAAGCAATCTCCGTCGAGTCAGCAATATAAGTATCGCCATCCTTGAGGACGGGAACCTGTCGCTGTCCGGAAAGACGGAATAATTCCAATTGTCCCACCCCCGGCACCACGTCCCTTTTTTTATAGGCAAGACCTTTATAGTCGAGGATGAGACGGACTTTCTCACAATAGGCAGATAATTCAAATTGGTAGAGTTCTAGCATGGGATGATATGGCCTCTCGATAAATCAGTTTCTCCCTGATTACTCTAACCCTATCGGGCATCAATCGCCTAAACCTAAAGACTTTACTCCGATTTTACTCAAACATTTGTACTAAAAACGAGAAAGGCGAAAAAATAATCTTTTGCTATACTTTAGACGTTCATAATCTGAGATTTATTAAACTTCTGAAATCGTAGAGTCAGCAAGGAATCCAGTTCTTTTTTATGTTTCAAATGGGCATCATTCAAACATTCATAAATGG
>NZ_SFBV01000069.1:0-13523 GCF_007095585.1 Microcystis sp. M_OC_Ca_00000000_C217Col | reverse complement strand
TTCTCGCAAAGCTCGTCAGGATTATTATGGCAAAATTACCTTTTCTTTTATTCAGGAGTTTGAGGCTTTCACATAACAGTACTTGTCTTTGTATTGAAAAATGTGTCCGTCAGTCAGGAAAATTACCTACACAGGGCCAGCAAAAAAGTAATAGATTGGTGTATTCTTGATCAAATAGGGAAGTTAATAATTGGGCATAATGAGGGGATAAAACAATCTCTTAATCTAGGAAAGACAGATATTATTTTGATGAAAGGCTATGGGTATCAGTATCCTGAGAATCTGGGTGATCGCAGCTAATGGTTTTCGCGAGGTTATCCGCGATCGCATTCTTTACTTTATCGGGTTTTTTGCCTTGTTGATGGCCTTCGCTTTGCGTTTATTACCAGAAATTGCGGTGGGAACCCATCAGAAAATCTTTCTTGACTTGGGATTAGCCGCTATCGGGTTATTAGGGGTAATTGTTGCGGTTTTTGTGGGTACAGGGCTAATTAATAAGGAAATTGACAAGAGAACTATTTTAGTTTTGATTCCCAAACCCCTGAGTCGGGCTGAATTTATCCTCGGTAAACACTTGGGTTTGTCCGGGGTTTTAGCGGTGATGTTGGGGGTAATGTTGGTGATTTACCTGCTGATGTTGCTGGGGATGAAAGTATCTTTTCAACCTTTACCCCTGATTGTCTCGGTTTTCTATCTCGGTTTGGAATTAATTCTCATCGCGGCCGTGGCGATCGCTTTTGGGGTATTTACCAGTTCGATTTTAGCCACGTTAATGACTTTTGGGGTCTATCTAATGGGTCACATCAGCAAAGATCTGATCCAATTGGGTATAATCAGCAAAAATCCCAATATCCTCGCTATCACTAAAAATATTTATCTAATTCTCCCAGATTTAGAGAGATTAAATTTTAGAAACGAGGCCGTTTATGGTTTGCTGCCTAGTGCTGATGTCTTAATCGCTAATGCCCTCTACAGTCTCGTTTATACTGGTCTATTATTGGGCATCTCCATCCTCATCTTTTCACGACGACAATTTTAAATAGCGTTGCTGAATCAAGGGATGAATGGCAACTGTGCAGGTTCCCGTGTCAAAGTTAGTTTCGGTTTAGGTTTTAAAAATCCCAGCCAAGAAAATTCAGATCTCAAATCAGCAACGCCTAAAATTGTACTGGCAGAAAAACCGCTCATCGCTGGTAGGAATGGTCAATATCGATTAGTTTATAGACATTATTAGCCATGAAATTAAAGGCACAACTGCATATTTTAAGTCGAGAAGCGGTCAATTACGGACTGGCAACCGTGGTCATGGAAGAAGCGGTTAATCCCGTCCTCGCGGCCATGGCCAGACAGTTAAAACATTTACAATACTATGTGCTTCAGAATAGCGAGGGTGATTGGTTGCTGACCACTTTAGCCCATCGGCAGCAGCCACAACAGGAGAAAAGGGTAATCTATGCCTTTGCTACGGAAAAAATGGCCATATCTGCTCAAAATACCCCCGATTCACCCCTATCAACGCTCCTGATTCCCGTCACCCATCTTTTATTCCAATTATTTGCCCTAGAAAAAGTAGATAGTATTATTTTTCTGGAAAATGCACACACTGCTCAAACGGGAAAAGAAATCTCCCGGACCCAATTAAAGGCCAATATTGAAAAACAACTGCAAAAACTAGCGGTAATTCCTCCCCATCTTGCTTAACCTAGTGTAACCAGAGAGATTTTTGAGAAAGGAGGGTGTCGCTAGTGTGGGCCACACTTCACCCCATCAGATATAGTAGAAGTACAGTATATAGATTCTCAACCGTAAAACGACGGGGTTTTAACCCAAATTTTCGATAAAACGGCCCTCGATTGTCAAGCTGTATCCCTAACAATGAAGCAGTTAAACTAGGAGCCGTCGGAGGCGTAAGTCTCACCCACGTTTCTCAAGGGGAGGAGATGGAGGCGACTCTATTCTCGAACCCTAATGGATAGATTGGACTCTATCAGTATCCGCCGCTACTAATATCTTAAATCTTAGCCAGAATGCCAGATTTACACTTACTTAATTCTCATCCACGGGCCCTAGAAACCGCCTTCATCGCCACTGCCGACCGGTCTTTTTCCTACCCTCTATCCCTCGACCTGGCCAGAATTAATCAACGTTTTGACTCCGCTAACGCCGCAGAAATCGTCGCTTGGGCCGCGGCCACCTTTGGGGAAGGTTTGGTGATGAGTACCAGTTTCGGCATTCAGGCGGCGGTGATGTTGCACCTAGTCACCGCAATTATCCCCGATATTCCGATTATTTGGATCGATACTGGCTATCTTCCCCCGGAAACCTATCAATTTGCCGAAGACTTAAGCCAACGCCTCCATTTAAACCTGAAAGTTTATCAATCTCCCCTCAGTCCCGCCCGCATGGAAGCAATCCACGGTAAACTGTGGTCAAATAACGATCTCGACTCCCTCAATCTCTACGACAAAATCCGCAAGGTGGAGCCGATGCAACGGGCCCTGAAGGAATTAAAGGCCACCGCTTGGTTAGCGGGTTTACGTCGCGACCAAACCGACCACCGCAAAACTCTCCAATGGGTCAATCAACAGGGCGAACGTTACAAAATATTACCGATACTTGACTGGAATGCCAAAACCATCTACGAGTATCTGACTAAATACGATCTCCCCTACCATCCCTATTTTGATCTGGGTTATGTCTCCGTCGGCGATTGGCACTCCAGTCGGCCTTTAACCGCCGATGATAGCAACGAACGAGACACCCGTTTCAAGGGTTTAAAACAAGAATGCGGTCTTCATTTACCCTTAACCCCCGGAGAAGCACAAAGTCTCGACGCAAGCTCCCTTTAACTGCTGGGGTGGGAAAATTGCCGGTGCGACGGTTCCTAGACGTTAGACAATGGTTATTAGACCTCTTGTAAAAATCAAAAATTGTTGTTAGGGTTAGGAGTCAGGAGCCAGTAGTCAGTAGTCAGGAGAATTAAGAAGGAGTAATAATCAGTTAAATGGTCTATTTACAGACTTTATGCCATTTAATCCTTATTTTTGCCGTTTTTGAACCCTGAAAAATTAATTATGCAAGAGGTTTATTGATTGTTAATCCCCCATTAACCATGGCTATTTTAGAAAATTTTCTCGAAGTCGGCTCTCTCAAGTGGTTCTATCGACAGGTTAACCCCGCTCAACAACCGGACACAACCCCCGTCATTCTACTCCATGGTTTACCCGCCCATGGCTATATTTGGCGGGAATTATTGACCAGTTTAGAAGAATATAACATTAATGCCATTGCCCCCGATTGGATCGGTTCCGGTTTATCCGCTAAACCCGATGCCAGAGATTTCGCCTACACACCTAACGCTTTTTGTCAAGCTTTGTCCGATTTTATTCAAGCTCTCCAATTGCCGAAAATCTCCCTCATTGTCCAGGGTTTTTTAGCCTCCGTCGGGTTACAATACGCCCTAGAAAATCCTGATAAAATTGAGCGCTTGATCATCTTAAATACTCCCCTCTCCAGTGATGTTAAATTACCCTGGATAATGAAACAATGGGGGATACCTTTCCTCGGAGATATGGCGACTCAAGATCCCTTATTAGTCGATCGTACTTTAGAAACCGGTAGCGGTTTTGTGATTAGTGATGCAGCTCTGGCTATTTTCCGTCAACCTTATCTAAAAACTTCGGCAGTAGGTCGCACTTTAGTGGCTACGATTCGCAATTTAAACCTATCGAAAACCATGGCAGAAATTGAGACAGGTTTAGAGAACTTTGAAAAACCTATCCTTTTTGTCTGGGGAATGGGGGATCCTTGGTTATCTTCTGTCACTGTCGAAAAATTAGCCACTAAATCAGGAGTGGAATTAATCTCCCTCGCAGAAGCAAAACACTATCCCCAAGAACATTGGTCAAAAGAAATTAATCCCCAGATTATTAATTTTCTCGGACGCAAAACCTGAAGAGCTATTTAAGGTGATGCAGAAATTGTCTCAATTACCCTTCTCTGATTATAGTAGAAGCGGAGGCTTCGCTTTTTCAAAATTTCTGCGTTTAGGGCTAGTAATTTATCGATATAACAAAAAATTATTGAAGTTTAAATAGTGATAAAAATTTTTGTTCGTTCAAAACGATAGGTAAGGAGGAGATATAGGAATAATTCTCTACAAAGACAATTTTTGGAGATTTATTTATGCAATTTAGAGAATTTGACTGGGATCAGTCTAAAAGATATTCTAATATAGAGAAGCATGGGATAGATTTTGCGGCTGTTCCTCCTATTTTCGATGGTCACTGTCTAATCAGAGAAGATAATCGCCAAGATTACCAAGAAATAAGGATGTGTTTGCTGGGACAATTAAACGGGATAATCTGTTATGTTGTCTATACTATAAGAGGGGAAACTTGCCGATTGATTAGTGCTAGGAGAGCAAACGAACGTGAGCGAAGAAAGTATCAAGAGAGTATCCCCCAAGATGGGGATTGTTAACACAAAAGAGGAAAGGCAAGATTTAACCGATTGGGAGCGAGTTAAATCGATGAGCAATGCAGAAATCGAGGCTAATGCTTTGTCAGATCCCGATGCGCTTCCTTTTGATGATGATTGGGAAAATGCGGCGATTATTTCTGCTTACAATAAATTAACATCTCAATAATTGCTAAAACTGATAATTGTCTCAGGGTTACTTGTTATGAAAGTTTAATAGACTGTTGTTCAAGAAAATAGTGATAAAATTTTTTGTTAGCTCAAAACAATAAGCAGATAATCATTTGATAGTAATCATTCCACATTATCCTCAAATCGAATTACTTAATATTGATTATTTGAACCATATTTTAAAGTCTATGTATATAGGCTTGATGATATCTCCATGCTTCTAAAATACTTTGTAATAATTCATCTTTTGAAAAACAACCAGAATCAGCTACATCTTCAATTTGTCTGATTAGATCATCTTCTAACTCCAATTCTAGCATACTCACTTGTTTAGTTGTGTCTGCCATACTTTTATCTATCTAAAAGTTGATGGAACTATCATACCATAGGAACTCAGCACTGTGGTATCTATTAAACCCCACAATATACCCACATTACACCCATTGCTATGCCTTGCATATATGTATATGTAATACCACCTACTAAATACCCTATTATCCCCCCTGTTGTACCTAAGCATGAATAAAACCTAAGATTATTTTAGTTAAAATTTGCGAAAAATAGCATTTTAATAACAAATAAGTCGATAAGTCGATGGTATTTGACCTATTGCACCCATTAAGTACCGTCAGGACTCGTTTATGTTGACTTAACATATCTGGTGCGATTGCTTGACATATCTGGTGTAATTAGGGTAAGATAGGATACTGTAGTTAGGATGCTAAGTTTCTAAAGGAAGACTACTATGGACATCTATAAGAAAGGACGATGACAACCCTTAAATCAGACTGTAGGGTCAATTCATGAATTGACCCTACTATAGTTCATGAATTGACCCTACTATATTTCATGAATTGACCCTACTATAGTTCATGAATTGACCCTACTATAGTTCATGAATTGACCCTACTATAGTTCATGAATTGACCCTACTATATTTCATGAATTGACCCTACTATAGCCCTCGATGGTAAAAATGGCTCTTCTCGACCTTACAGATACCACCATCGATATAATCAGTAATTCACTAAATTAACAAAAAAAAATGGCTACCAGACAATTTCGAGTAAATCTTAGTCAAAAGGACTCTGAATATCTTAAAGAAATAGCTAAAGAGCTAGACTTAACAGAGTCTGAAGTAATTCGCAAAGGATTAAAACTCATGGCTTTATATGCTAAAACTGAGACGGAGGAAGATACTCAATTAATACTGCAAAAAGGTAATGAACAGAGACCACTACTAATTGTTTAGTTATGACCAGTGATTCAAAAAATGAGACAGGGGAAGTTAACAATCCAAAAGATCCCAGCGCTTCTTTGGCTCTTCCAAAATCGGTAATTTTAGTACAAAGGCCAGAAATCTCAACCCCAGAAACCTTTCCTCCCCACTCTCCTATACTTTTAAAGTGGAATAAAGTTTTAGTTTAATTAATCTGGCTACAGGCCTGTTTTTACCGTCTCTAAATACCCCTGATAACTTGACCGGAACTTTTCGATCGATAAGTCCTTTGTCCAATATTCTACCAGAGCATGACCCCAGGCCCAAGCTTCCCTGTCGGCAGTGCTAGAATTTTCTAATAGTATTGGCCAAAGTGCCAATAAATCAAAACTTTTATTCTCCGTATTTAAGAGAGAAGAAAGCTCGTAGGCCATCTGTAATTTACCGATCGCTACTGGTAATTGTTCCACAGGAATTTGTTCAGCTAAAAGATAGGCTAAAGTCGGTCTTCCCGTGGCTAAAGTGGAGATAAAACCGAGAATAGGACTTTTTAATAGGGCCGTTAAACCTTGTCCCGTGGCCATCTGTAAAGTATAGCGATCGATTATTTTCGCCGCTGCCAGGGTTCGAGTTTCTAAATCGGCTAAAAAACGGGCCAAACGCAACTGTTTTGCGGGTGAAATTGCCCCCAGCAAAGCGATTGATAACTCCTCATCCCCCCAAGCTTCTCTATCCAGCTGTTGACTGACCATCGGCAAAATGCGATCGCAGAGATCCTCGAATAATTCCGCCCGATACTGCAAGCATTCGCGGATATTGACTTCTTTGGGACTTTCTCCCGTCAGCCAATTATAGGGGGGTTGCCACTCTCGCAGCGGACGCAGGCGATCGACTTGAGAAACACAGACTATAACTGGTAAATTGTCAATAGTTTGTTGCAAATCTTTAAGAAAAGCCTCATCCATAGCCAGGGCGGGATCGAGGGCGGGAGTTACCAGAATCAATAAATCGGCGTTTTTGGCGTAATTAAGAACCTTTTGCCGATCATCGGCCCGATTTGCCTGTTCGTAGCCCGGGGTATCCCAGAGGATTAACTCGTCCCCTTCTGGGGTTTGCCAATGGTAGGATTGGATCGCGTCGGTACTGGGCAATAGATCCACTTGGGCTAAATCGGCCCGAAAGAGAGTATTAATTAAACTGCTTTTGCCGGCCCCGGTGCGTCCAACCAGCAGAATGTTAACCGGTTGGCGATCGATTTCCGTGATCGGTTCCGCTTGGGCGAGAATTTCCTTGAGAGTAGTAGTGGCGATTTTGGTTTTGGTGGGGAGAGTGGGGGCGAGATTACTGCCACTGTAGAGTAACACCGCTTGGCGAGAGAGATTTCTTAGGGCATTTTCCCGCAAAACTTGCCCTAAATTGACTAATAATTGCTGATCCGCTCGATCGCTGTATTTTTGACTGGCCACTTTAGCCACAGCCGCGGCGGGATTGATTACCCATTGCGCCCAATTCCAGACCTGCCAAAGTTTCTGGGCCGAGGGTTGCAATTTTTGATAAACTTCGTAGGCCTGATAGGCTTGGCCGATGGTGATTTGATTCAGGGCCGGGGAAAGATTCTGCATCCAGCGATCGCTATCATCCACGGTTCCCCGAATTAAACCGTAGGCCTGGGGAATGTAAATATTTAATAAGGGGTACTTGACATCGGGGTAATAGATCTGAGCGATGGCACTGACCAAATCCTGACAGCGTTGCCAAAAAGTCGCCCAATCTTCCCAAACCGGCCGATCATTGCGGGCCTCGACGATAATCCTCTCGATAATTTCCTCGACATTGCCCCCGGAATCACCGTCAGGAGGGGTTAATTCTGCCTTAATTTCCCCAATGGTGGCTTCGATTTCCCCGACCACTGGGCGCGTCCATTTGACCAACAGGAAGCGCCAAGCGACAAAAATCAGGGTAAAAACTGCCCAAATCCAATTTAAACCCCATTGATTGATCTGGAAACTGGCGGCCACGATCAGAAAGATGACCACGGCTGCGATCGGAACTGCTAAAATCAACCCTTGCCAAGTTTTTAACCGTAACATTGCTCGATCTGGTTTTTTTCCATTCTACCGATCTCTGATTCTCGGTTAGGAGGCAGAAATTAGACAGTGGCATCAATTTGGGCGAGGATTGCTGTGGACAACTGACAAAGTTGTTGATGACAAGGACCATTACTGGCCATGATCCCCCCCCATTGCCGCACATCGCCGCGATTATAGCGCACCGGTTGACCGTCAAAATAGGAAAATTTGCCGCCTGCTTCCGTTAAAATCAACTCTGGAGCGGCAAAATCCCAGTCTTTAGCCGCCGATTTCCCCGATAGGGAGATATAAACATCGGATTTTTGTTCGAGGATCGTGGCAATTTTACAGCCCACACTACCCACATAATTTTTATCCAAGAAGGGTATTTGACTTAATAAATTATCAAAACGTTGGTTGCGATGGGTACGACTAACCACCAGATAGAGGTCGGTAATTTTATCTTTATTGGCAACTTTTACCTGTGTAATATTGCCGTCGCTAGTTTCTAGAAAAGTGCCTTTTCCTTTTTGGGCAAAATAGAGTTTTTCTTGATCTGGTAGGGCAACCACGGCGATGATCGGTCTTCCTTGATAACATAAGGCGATATGTAGGGCATATTCTCCCGTTTTGTCGATAAAATCGCGGGTTCCGTCCAAAGGATCGATAATCCATACCCAATCTTTCGGGATAGCTTCATTACCCTGGTGGGTTTCCTCGCTTAGATAACCAAAGTCGATATCAGAGAAATTTGTTTGTAATTCCCCTAAAATATAGTGATTTGCCGCTAAATCCGCCGCTGTCACTGGTCCGCCTTTTTTCTTCTCGTTGATGGCTAAATCCTGTTCACCCCGGTGGTAGGATTGGAGAATTTTAGCACCACCCCAACCGACGGCACGAGTCACAGCTAAAATGCGATCGAGTGTTTCGGTATCTTGACAGGTTAAATTAATCATAAAATAGCCTCAGTTTTTCAGACTTATTATCCACTAAATTAACTGCGAAATTTAAAGACTGGCTTCTTATACCATTTTTCTAAAGTAATGACAGAGATGGTTAATTGCCCTCACCCCCCCGACGTCGGGGGGGTGAGGAGGGGTAAGATACCTGCCAAGAATAAAGAAAAATGGTATTAGCTTATCATCCCTTGTTTCCTAACCTCCGACTTGCTTAATTTTGCCCTTGCCAAAAATAATCGGCGGGTTTTTTGGTTTCTGCTGGTGATGATTGAGGAGCGTCTCCTAAGAAAACCGAGCGCTGGCTGACGCGATCGCCTAATCTTCTTTGGACTCGACTGGGAATACCGTAACCGTAGGCAATATGACCTTTTCCTGCTAGGACGATGATCTGATATTCGGGATGAGCTTGCCAGAATTTAGCGATCGCATCGGCCATGGTTTCATCCCAGAGAACCTGTGCCAGAAAAAAGCGATCGAATCCCTGACTACTGCCCCCCGTGTGTTGCTCATAAACGGCTAAGATCTGTTGACGGTATTCCTCGTTATCCTGGTTTATTTCGCTTTTAGGGGGGATGTAGGTCATTTCTGAGGTGGAGAGGCTTTCTAAGCCCTCCCGTGCCACTTTTCTAGTGATTTCCGTGGGTGTATTTAGGGCGATAGCTGGTAGTTTTTTCGCCTTGGCCAAGCGCAGGATCGGGGCGTAAAATTCCCAATCAAATCCCCAACGTTGGTCGTATTCACTTTTTTCTCTCAACTGATTTTCGCTAATTTTGCCGGCTAAATACTGATCCAAATAGATTTGGTAAGGACGTTGAAACATCTCAAAAGCGATCGCTATTTGGGGATTATTAGCCTGTAAATACTCGATAATAGCTAATTGGGCCTGATGGTCGGCCTGACTATCGTGCCTTTCTCCCAGATAAATAATCTCGGCTGTTTTTAAATCGGCCAGAATTTGTTTTTGGCTATTAGTAAAACTCCAGGCCTGGGGCAGCAAAATAAACAGTAGGCAGAGGGCAAGGAAAACGGGAAAAAAGCGTCGAGAGAATTTCATCTTTTTAAAGGTCTTTTAAAAAACCTAAGTAGATAGGTATTAAAAACTTTCAGATCCCCCCGCCTATCGGCACCCCCCTTATTAAGGGGGGTAGGGGGGATCGAACCTAAAATCCATTTTTAATTTAATTATAACCAGCTACTTATCTTAACCGAAGCCAAGACAAAAAGGGTGGACAATGCCCACCCGCAAAAATTTTCAGAGAACCTTTCTGGTTTAGTAGGTTTCTACGTGCCAGCGATGTTCTTTTTTCAGTTGTTTCTGATAGACAGACCAATCGGTGCCATTTTTATTGGCAGCACCACTGATAGCATCGTCGATACCATCTTCCATCCCTTTAAGTCCGCACATATAAGCGTGGGTTTTGGGACTTTGGAGTAGATTCCAGATTTCGTCAGCGTGTTCGGCTACCCGGTGTTGAATATACATTCTGCCGCCCTGGGGATTTTGCTGTTCCCGGCTGATGGCATAGGTGAGACGGAAGTTATCGGGGAATTCCGCCGCGATTTTCTCTAATTCTTCTTGGTAGAGAATATTGGCCGTTTTGGGAACTCCGAAAATCAACCAAGCTAGACCTTTGAATTTATAATCTTCGTGTTGTTCCTTGAACATCCGCCAGAGGAAAGCTCGGAAGGGAGCGATTCCCGTCCCGGTGGCCATCATAATGATAGTGGCATCTTCATCACTGGGCAGCAGCATTTCCTTACCCACCGGACCAGTAATAGCCACATCGGCACCCACCCCTATATTACAGAGATGGGTGGAACAAACTCCATAAACGGTTTCCTTGGTTTCTGGATGTTGGTATTCTAACTGACGCACGCAGAGGGATACGGTTTTATCGTCTAATTTATCACCATGACGGGTGGAGGCGATCGAATAGAGTCTCAATTTATGAGGTTTGCCATTAGCATCGGTACCCGGAGGGATAATACCGATACTTTGCCCTTCTAAATAGCGTAAATCGCTCCCGGAAAGGTCAAAGGTGACGTGTTTTACGATGCCGATACCCCCCTCATCAACGAGAGGATAATTCTCGATACATTTGCCGATAAAGGGTTGATTCGGACGGTAGATGTTGACGGGGATATCTGTTTTTTCTTTCGCTTGAGTCATGGCCTTTTTCTTGGTCTGTTCGGGGACGGGCGATGATTGAGCGATTGGCTGTGGTGTGGAGGCACTAGAAACAGTTGCTACGGGGGCAATCCCATTGAAGGGTTTGATGCTGACGATACGACCACCTAAACGGGTAATCCGACGCATTTCTTGATTCATGCGACTGTAGGGAACCGTGAAAAACACGCTTCCACTCTGACGGATTGAATAATCCAAGCTGTCAGTATTGTCGTTTTGATTGAGACCCGCCACTTCGTAAACAAATAAACGGTTTCCCGCTAGTGTACTCGGACTGTACATTAAATATAACTCCCAACTCAAGTCACGATAATCGTTCCATAGTTTAGCCTACCATCGGTATACTACACCTAGGCCTAATTGAGAGTTATCTTAAAAAAACCACAGACATCGCTTTTATCCTTTTGGATAGGATAGGTCAAGTCTCTGGTTAAAATCTGTTACATTTGCAGCATTTTACTTTTTATTAAGATTTATGTTACTTTTGCCCATTTATGCTAGAAATCCCCCTGGTTGACCTGATGAGGACAAGAGCGGGGGACAGATATTAGCAATAATTATTTTATGAACTACTCGGCCGCAGCAGCGTTTAAGGGTTTAATGCTGACGATGCGAGCGCCTAAACGGGTAATCCGACGCATTTCTTGATTCATGCGGCTATAGGGAACGGTTAAAAAGACACTGCCACTCTTACGAATAGAATAATCTAGGTTATCAGTCTTGTCATTTTGACTCAAACCGACGACTTCATAGACAAAAAGGCGGTTTTCTTTGGCACTAGAGAGACTTTGCATCGAAATGGCTCCTACATTGATGTTATAGTTCTCTAGTTTAGCCTAGCAGGGAGACTAGCAATCTAGTTAGGGTTTGCGGCAAAAAGTTTCTCGTGGGGCCAGGGTGTGGGGTGTAGGGTGTAGGGTTCTATTTTAAGGCACTTTTCCCCTGAAATTTCCCCCCGATCCCTCCAATGGCTGGCACTTTTTGATTTCCCCAAAGTCTAAAAGTCTTAACCAACAAGGTTTTTAGATTTATTCAGCCAACGCTAGTTAATGGCCGATTTACGCCTGTTTATTGTACCATGACGCTCGATCGCAATTGTCCACAGGCCGCATCGGCCGCTAAACCTCTGGAATAACGGACAGTAACGGCGACTTTTTCCTGTTCTAAAATAGTTTTAAAAGCCTTAATTCTCTTTTCATCAGGCCGTTGATAATCCACCTCCTGAATGGGATTATAGGGGATTAAATTGACGTGAGATTGAAAACCTTTTACCAGTTTGACTAATTCCCTTGCGTGTTCGGGTAAATCATTCACTCCCGCTAAAAGAATGTATTCAAATGTCACCCTTCGTCCCGTGATTTGAACATATTCCTGACAGTCTTGGATCAGATTACTTAGGGGATAATGGTCGGCACTGGGGATTAATTTGGCTCGAACTTGTTGATTAGAAGCATGGAGACTAACAGCAAAAGTTACTTGCAAATTATGTTCGGCTAGTTGCTTGATTTTCTGGGGTAATCCCACCGTAGAAATCGTTAAACAACGCTGACCGATCCCCACATCTTGATTCAGGGAATGAATCGCTGTCACCACTTCGGGAATATTTAATAAAGGTTCCCCCATCCCCATAAACACCACATGACTAACTCGCTGTTGAAAATCCTCCTGTACTGTTAATACTTGGTCAACGATTTCATAGGCTTTTAAATTACGAGTAAAACCCCCTTTTCCCGTGGCACAAAAATCACAGGCCATCGGGCAACCCACTTGGGAAGAAACACAGACTGTCAATCTTTTTTCACTAGGAATTCCCACCGCTTCGATAATTAAACCATCGGCCAGTTTTAGCAGATATTTACGAGTGCGATCGGGTGCTACACTGCGATAATTTATAAGGGAACGACCGATAGGATAATCCGCCAGCTTGCTGCGCCATTCTTGGGGGAATACGGAAATATCCGCCAAAGAATGCACCCCTTTTTCGTATAGCCATTGGTGTAATTGTTTACCCCGATAAGCGGGTTGTCCCTGGTCTTTTACCCAGTCGGTCAGTTCCTCTAAAGATTTCGCTAGTAAAGTCATAATTGTTATCGTTGATCGCCTTATCATTCTAACCGATCAATCATCCCTAGTAGCAAAACCGTGACAAAATTGTATTGATTAATTGACATTTTTTCCCTTTGCTCCTTCTCTAGTCTTTGTTAGTCAATTAAATACTTAAAACTATAACTTAAGTAGGTAGGTGTTAAAAGTTTTCAGACACCCCCCTTATCAAGGGGGGCAGGGGGGATCCCCCCGCCTATCGGCACCCCCCTTATCAAGGGTAGATCCCCCCGCCTATCGGCACCCCCCTTATTAAGGGTAGATCCCCCCGCCTATCGGCACCCCCCTTATTAAGGGTAGATCCCCCCGCCTATCGGCACCCCCCTTATTAAGGG
>NZ_SFBV01000068.1:0-11273 GCF_007095585.1 Microcystis sp. M_OC_Ca_00000000_C217Col | reverse complement strand
TGACAACAGATAGTAGGGGGTTTTGTTCAGAAAAGAATTCAAATTCGGCCTTGAACGAGTAAAACTTTCTAGGAAATAAGGTTGAACATGAGATTTTTTCGACTTGTTCAAAGTGGCCGGAGGGCATCCGGACACTCAAAACGGACAGTCAGACTTAAGCAATTAAGCGTTTTTCGCTATCTGCGTCAACCCCATTGACGCGACCACCCTAAAAAAGTGGCGTGGTGAGGAATCGCCGTCCGTTTTACGGCGGCGAGGATGTCAAGTCCCGATATTGCGGTGATGTTAGCTTGGATTGAACAGGCAAAAATCCTCACCAGAGAGTTAAAATAAGCCCTATCTCCGATAATTTTGGCATAAATTAGCCAAAAGTAGTGCCATTCCATCCCCAAAGATCACCTTTCGCCTCGGCAAATTCTAGATAAATGCGATTTTTCGGTATTCCTAAATAAGCCTCAATTTCTTGACAAAAATCACTACTCATGCTTTTAGTTTGAGCGGCGGAAATAGAACCAACACTTTTAATCTCCACATAACACACCGGCTCAAAAGTACCAGCAAAAGTCATTTTTATCCCCGATTCTAAAGCTGTCATCACATAGGATTCGGGTTTTCCCAGATGTTTAGCTAATTTAGCCGAAAGACTCTGCAAAAGTTGATTAACCGTCTCATCATCGAGGGAGGTGACAGAAGTTTGAATTTTAATTAGAGGCATAGAAAAAATCTCAGCAATATTTTTCTATAATATAACAGTTTTGATGGCAATCACAGATATTCTTTTGCTGCAGAAGGCTTCAATCATCCAATCCTTGGGGAATTATGAATTATGAATTGGGGAGTGGGAAGTGGGAAAAAAACTGAATGTCATACTAAATCCTGTTATTAAAAACTGATTATTTATTTCCCCTTTTGCTTCTTGCATGAGTGCCTCGTCTCATAACTAGCCTGTACTCAAGGGATTTAGTATCAGCATTCATCCCATCGCTAAAAGCGAGGGAATTCTGCTGACACTAAGTTAAAAAGAATACACGGCCGTTTTGATATTTTGGTAGTTATCATCTAGGTCTGATTCTAGGAGAATAATCGCAGTAATTCTTCTAGTCATCTCGCTTACTTCCTGCACTTCTGCGATAGTTAATCCCCGTCCTAATAATTTTTCCTCGCGATAACTTAGCCATTTTTTAATGACTTGATAACCCCCGATGGTATATTCCCAAACCTGGGCCGGTATATTTTGCCAATAGGCTCGATCATTGAGATAAATATCATAGGTTTTGGTTCCTAATAATTTTCGCATTTCTGGACTAATTACGCTCATTTCTGCGGTTGTATATTGTCTGGCGATCGCTTTTCCTTTACCCGGCATTGTCACGCCATTTTTACCCCCGTGTCCCCAACCGACGTTAATAATTAAATCCCCCTTATCTGGGTTTAAATTTCCCCCATCAGTGCAGGAAATCAAGGCGATTTTTTGCAGTGCAGGGGTCGGTTTTTTGGTGACTCCTATAACGGGGTTTTCTGTGTCTAAAAGAGATGCGATCGCTTGTCCTAGTTGGGCAGATTTAATTAATAATTCTTGGCTATTGGGAAGGGGAATCCTTGGGAAGTCTTGACGAATACCATCGGCATTTTCCCCAAGATACAAGGTAGAGTACCCAATCGCTAACGAGTGCAGCCAAATTAAGGAAGCATTCTCGATATTTTCATCAAGATTATTAATACCCAGTTGATTTAAGTATTGACGAGATTTTTCCGAGAGATTAGCTTTTATTGAAGGACTATTAAAGTTACCGGAATCGAATAATTTTCCTTGAGTATTATCTTCTGTATTCACCTTCTCTAAATTTTGACGTAATCGTATAGGAAAATAATAAGCATGACCTCTTTGAAAATCATTATCTCCTAACAATTGTGTATAACATATTGGTATTCCTTCAGGATTAGCAACTCCTGCTGGACGACTCATAAGAAATGAATTTCCTTCCCAACATTGTGACCATAAATCAGGTCTGGAACGATTCCATAAAGGACTAATCTTGCTGTAATAACACCATCTAACTTCAAAAGGTCGAATTAAATAGCGTATAATGTTATTTTGTTGAAAACCTTCTGATTTTTGAACTTTTAAGCGTACTTTTTTGGCTTCAAATCCACTAGCATCTTTCGTTAATCCAGTTTTTAATGTTTTAAGTTCTTCCCATGTTATCGAAGTATCATAATACATTTTAATTCTTTTTTCTAAACTTGATTTATCAATATCAATTAATGCTCCTCCCCTTTTTTCCATTAATCCATTGCTAGGTGGTTCTTTACATAAATCTGTTAACTTTGGCCATGCTAAATAGTGAGAGGAAACATCGGAGGGACGGAAAGAATAACGATTAGATTGTTCTGGGTTAGAGACTTGATAAAAAGCATCAAAATCTTGATTTTTTAAGCTTTCTAAAAGTTGTGACCTTCTTTCAACTGCTTTAGCTGCATCAATATCATCTCGAAATAAGACCTTAGTTCCTTGCTGAGAACTATTTTTCAACCAAAGAGAAATCACCACTCCCTGTTGAATTCCTGCTGAGAATCCAGGTATTGAGAAAATTGTCTCACTGGTTCTACCATCGGGTGCATATTCAGAAATTTTGCGATTTCCGTGCATATTTTCGATCCAGAACTTATTGAAATTCTTTAATAGATTCTGTCTCAAGACAACAAAAGAAGGTTCACTAACCCAAGAATAGTTAGAAACATAACAAACAACCCCTTTACCGGTATTTTCTGAAATACATCTTTCCGCTAAACGGAAAAAGCGCACATAAAAATCATCCAAATTAAACTTTTTAATCCCCCAATCGGAGATTAAACCCTGTTTATACACTTCCACTAAACCTGCTTCTTCTGCGGGACTGGTTCCAGCAAAAGCATTGTAGGGAGGATTACCAAGAATAACTAAAATCGGTTTACCGCGCTTAACTTCATCAGCTGCCTCTCGTTCCTTATTTAACTCCGGAAAACTTAATTGTAGCTGTTGAATTTTCTGTTTACTTTCCTCATCGGGAGGTTGCCAACCGGTTAAAGCATTCGTCAGATAAACCCCCACCCGTTCGCTATCTTCTATTAAAGGTACACCCAAACTTTGCAAAAATAAACCTAATTGTAGATGAGCGACGACAAAAGGAGCAGTTAAAATCTCGAAACCGAAAATTCTTTCTATGGCTGCTTTTTTCACCAAAGCCATGGCTAAAGCACCCGCGCCATTTTCCTGTAAAGTATCGGTAATATAGCGCAAAACCTCGACTAAATAAGCACCGGTTCCACAGCAAGGATCGAGAATATAAACATCGGGATTAGCTAAACCGTCCTCAATATTTAATTCTTCTCGTAAAACTCGATCGACTCGCGCTACCATATAGCGAACAATTTCCGGAGGAGTGTACCAAACTCCCAATTCTTTGCGTAAATCCGGATCAAAAGCTTGCAAAAATGGTTCATAGAAATACTGTACCGCTTGTCCCTCATCGAATTGACGAAAAAATTCCTCCCGTCGCACTCGATTTAAAGCTGCACCGGTCCAATTCAAAACTTCTACTAATCCCAAAGATTTTAACTTACTCGGCGCAGCGATCTGCTCGAATAGGATCGCTAACATGGGAACATGGAGATGGTGGGCTGCGGATTTCCAATCGAACTTATCCTCGCGATTGAGGTTTTCCTTGTGCCATAATACCCAAGCAGAAAATAAACCATAAAAGAGGGTTTGCACGAGGGTAGAACGAAAAAATTTATTTCCCTGTTCCTGTTCAAATTTGATACCTAGAGCATTTTCTAAAGCTTGACGAATATTGGCCAGAGCGGGAAGATCCGAATGATGTTCTAAGCGTGCTTTTGCGTCCCGCGCATAGGAAGCAAGAAACCAAGCAACATCGGCCGGTGAGGTGATAGGAGCCGCCTGTAAAAGCACTCTCTTTAGGTATTCTAAGAGGCTATCACCCTGTTCGGCGGCAAATTTGGATGGATTTGAGGTTTTAAGCCAAAACTCGGCTTCTGACGGGGCTAAACTATAGGCTTCTAATTCTACCGGTTGACCTTGGCTATTGCGACCGATGAGCAGAAAATCGCGATAATTGGTGACTAATACTTGACCGTATTTTTGCCAGTATTTTTGTACTTGCTCGCTGGCGGCGATTTTTTTGATATCTTCTTTGGTTCCCTTAATCTCGATCGCGCCTCTTTCGGGAAAAATCGCCGTAAAAGGCTCTAATTCTTGATTTTTGGGGAATTGATCGACGTTAAAAAGTCCCCCGTCCGGCAATCCCGCACCCTGATTTCTGAGGTTGATAATGCAGCGCACTCGCGGTTTTAGGGTTTTACCGATTTCGTTAAGGAGAGTTTCGAGAGTGCCGTAGTAGGAGGTTTCTTTTACTGCTGCTTGGGAGGAGTGGATTTCGTGCAGGTTGCGAAAATAATTGACGAGGGGATTCATTAGACCTCTTGTGAAAACTAAAAATTGTTGTTAGGGTTAGGCTTCGGCCGTCAGGAGAATTAAGAATGAATAATAATCAATGTTAGGCGTTTGCTTACTGTCCCTCTCTACTCGCACTTAGAAATTAATCGAATGGACAGGGAGTAAGAGGCTCAGGATTATTCTTCCAAGAATACTCTCTACTCGCACTTAGAAGTTAATTGAATGGAAAGAGCTTCTACGGTACAGTGAAAGTTAACGTTACTTTTGGAAAAACCTAATCCCATGAATCGTCGTGAATTTGTTGCCCTCGTTGGTGTTGGCGGAGCCATGGCCTGCGCCCCAGAAATCCTAGGGACGGCTACCGACCAAGAGATGACCCCGGCCCAAGCGGCGGATGGCTTTGTGAAAGTGACAGGCATTACCCTCAAAGAATTGGAAGCCAAAGGCAGTTTTCTAGATAAAAAATCCCCAGTTGGCTCCTTGCTCCTGATCTGGGAGAAAAATACGAAAAAGATCAGTGCAGTAAACCCGACTTGTACCCATGAAGGCTGTACGGTGAAATGGAATACTGGCGCACAGATTTTAGCTTGTCCCTGCCATCCGGGAAAATTTACCGCCACTGGGGTGGTCACGAATAAACCCCCAAAACGCAATCTAAGCACCTATCAAGTCAAGGTCGAAAAAGACGTTATTTTTGTGAAAAAAGCTTAACGGGGTTGACGTAATACCATGCCTTTGGTGACACGGGTAGAATTAGTGACTCTCTACTCGCACTTAGAAATTAATTGAGTGGCATCGATACCCAATTAGGTTACACTTCATCTTAAGAAAGGCTGTCACCAGCGATGGTATATTTTGGCCATAGTATAGCTCGCTAGTTTAGATTTGTTCAATTGGAGAAATAAGATTAGATAAAATTTCGTTCCATTTTAATTTATGAATAGTTTGTAATTCCGAATCTATTTCAATCAGATGGGAATAGGTATTGACAAATTCTTCTGGAGATGATATCAGTCTCAGATAATATTTAATTGTCGGTATAATACCATTGGTGATTATTTGACAACCATGATTGTTTTTGATAGTTTGAATCTCGGACATGATTAACTCCACTTCTGTGGGTTTAACATCAAACGATGATAGGATATAATATCTTCTCGGATTAAATTTAATAATTTTATCTTTGGCAATTCGGAGAATTTGTAAATCAATGTACTTACCATGCTTAATTTCAATAACTTCTACTAATTGTTTATTTTTATCAAAAATCTCAATATCTCCTGCACTACCAGAAGTTAGATCAGAAGCTGTGTGACTGCCTAGGGCTTTTAAGGTAAGGATACTCTAGAATTGGTTTCAAAAATATGTTTCTTAATGGCAATAGCCAACTCTTGAATCATGGGAATACAAACCGAATTACCCACCTGTTTATAAGACTCAGCTAAGTTAGGATGAATTTGAAAACTATCGGGAAACTTCATCAGTCGATAGCATTCTTGGATAGTTAATTTACGCACCTGATCTTGTTCGGGTATATAAATAAAAAAACGTCCAGATGTTTCCTGAGATGGTATAGTAGGATGTACTCCATCGATCGAATAAATTCGGTTAGGTTGATGATGAACCCGGGATAAATGTTCTGTATTTGGTCTGATACCTTTTTTCCAGATAGTTTTATTGCGATACCCGACAAAAATTAATCCTGATGGTTGTAAGGTAGGATTATCAATGAGAGTATATTCTTTTTTATCTAAGTATTCAAAATTGCCTTGAGGAGACAGAAAATCCCGTAACTTAGGTATTGGTGAAGTATATTTTAATGAGTTGAAATTAAATTTTTTATTTTGGGTAGCAATAATAATAATTCTTTCTCGATTTTGCGGCACACCAAAATCCTTGGCATTTAAGAGCTTATAATCAACTAAATAACCCAGTTCTTCCAAAGAACGCAAAATAATATCTAAGTTTTTGCCTTTGTCGAGGTGAATTAGGTGTTTAACATTTTCCAGAAGAATTATTTTCGGCTTTTTTAATTCGACTATTTCGCAGATGGGAAAAAATAGAGTTCCCCTTGTATCTCTAAACCCGGCTCGTTTTCCAGAAATGCTAAAGGGTTGACAGGGAAATCCTGCTGTCAACACTTCAAAATCAGGCAGGTCATGGATAGCAATTGTTCTAATATCTTGATCGGGAATTTCTTGAAAATTATTGAAATATACTTTTCGACAGTTCTCGTCTATTTCACAAGAATATACACAGTCATAACCAACGCTCTCAAAAGCTAATCTAAATCCTCCAATACCAGCAAAAAGATCGATAAATCTGAGTTTTTCGTTTGTCATTGCAAAATTATGACACCAAAGATATAGCGGTGTGCAGTCGTATGAGGTACAGTGTCACGAGCTATAAACCATGCTAGGCAAAGCTTGGTTTGTATCTCACTCAAGCGCTTACCGCTATAGCCAAAGTGAATATATCCTAATTTTAGCAAAAGATAGTTTAGGTTTCGGTTCCCTTTTAGATACTGAATTAGATTCAGCTTCAACACTTTTTACTGATTCTACCATCTTTCTATAGGTTTGTCTATACACGCCGAAACGGCGTTTGAACTGTTCATCTGATAAGTTTTGTTTGATAATCCATAATTTTCCTGATAAACATAGCAAAATTATAGATGATTTCCTGACCTAAGATCACATTTTATTCTTTAAAAAAATTATAGCGGTGTGCAGTCGTATGAGGTACAGTGTCACGAGCTATAAACCATGCTAGGCAAAGCTTGGTTTGTATCTCACTCAAGCGCTTACCGCTATATGCAAGAGGTCTATTTTAAATAGGTGGCAGTTTAGGGGGAACTGGAATAGGTGTACAAGCTGCCCCACCCATGACCGTCAGTTTATTGGCGTTGCAGACGTTCCAACGCGGCCACCAGCGCATCCACCTCAGCCTTAGTATTGTAGAAAGCCAAGGAAGGGCGCACCGTTGCCTCTAGACCAAAGCGTCGCAGAATGGGTTGAGCGCAGTGATGGCCTGCCCGCACGGCAATCCCTTCCCGATTCAGGGCCTGTCCAATGACTTCCACATCAAATCCCTCCAGCACAAAGGAAAGCACGCCGGCCTTATCGGCCGCCGTCCCAATCAAACGCAGGCCCGGGATGGTTGTCAGTCCCGCAGTGGCGTACTCCAGAAGTTCATGCTCATAATTGGCAATGGTGGTCAAACCAATCTGCTGAACATAATCCAAGGCCGTCCCTAAGCCAACGGCATCGGCAATATTGCCCGTCCCGGCCTCAAAACGAGTGGGAGCCGCCTGATACACGGTACGCTCAAACGTCACATCCACGATCATGTTGCCGCCGCTTTGCCAGGGAACCGTGGCATTCAACAGGTCTTCTTGACCATAAAGTACCCCGATCCCTGTGGGACCAAAGACTTTATGTCCGGAAAAGACGAACCAATCACACCCTAATTGTTGAACATCGATCGGAATGTGGGAAACCGATTGAGCGCCATCTAACAAGACTTTAGCCCCGACCCGATGGGCTAAGTCAATAATTTGTTTAGCCGGGGTAATGGTTCCCAAGGCATTGGAAACATGGGAAAAAGCCACCAGTTTTGTGCGGGAGTTGAGTAATTGTTGGTACTCTGCCAGTAAAATCTGCCCGTGGTCATCCACAGGGACAACCCGCAATTTTGCTCCCGTTTGGGCGGCTAGTTGCTGCCAAGGCACAATATTGGCATGGTGTTCTAGATGGGTGAGGACAATCTCATCCCCCGCTTGCAGGGTTTGTTGTCCCCAGCTTTTTGCCACCAGATTAATGCCTTCCGTTGTCCCCCGCACGAAAATGATTTCGTTGGCAGATGAGGCATTGAGAAAACGGCGTACCGTTTCTCTGGCCGCTTCGTAAGCATCTGTGGAGCGAGCCGCTAATTCATGGGCGGCACGATGCACATTGGAATTTTCATGGCTGTAGAAATGAACGAGGCGATCGATGACTGCTTGGGGCTTTTGAGTTGTTGCGGCGTTGTCGAACCAGATCAAGGGTTTGCCATTCACCCGTTCTTGCAGGATGGGAAAATCCCGGCGAATGGTATGAACATCAAAGAAGCTAGGTCGTTGAACGCTTCGCCCGCTTGCCTGGGGGACAAAAAGGGGATCGATCCCCGGGACTTGAACAAGCTGGCCCGGTTTGGCCACTACCGCCGGAAGGTCGGGGATTTTTGTTTCTAACTCTTCGATGAAGTAGAAAGAGGGGGTGGCTAAGGGTACAGTAAAGGGAACTGTGGGCCGTTCGCCCACAGCAGCCGGGGAAGTTGCGGGGGTGGATGGCACCAGATCATCCCGGTCTGTACTCAACCCCTTGGCCCGCGACGCTCCAAGGTCGTGCCGTTGTAGTTCTTGAATTATCGTCTGGGCGAGATGCTCAAGAAGGTCAGGTTGGAATAAGGGGTTAAGAGAAATGTTCTCGACCTCAGTTAGGGCAGTGGTGGGCGGGGATAGAGCGGGTAGATTCCCCCCCGCCTTTTCAGGGATCAGTTCAGGGTTAGTCATAGTCGTAGATGTGGTATTGGTTGACATCAACGTTCTCCAGTACGGCCGCCGCATCGTCGGTCAACACTGCCAACGAACAGTAGAGGGAGACCAGGTAAGAGGAGATCGCCTTGCGACTAATCCCCATAAATCGCACCGACAAACCAACTCCCTGTTGACCGGGTAAATTGGGCTGATAGAGACCGACCACCCCTTGACGGCTTTCTCCTACCCGCAATAACAAAATATTGGTTTTGCCTTGCTCATTCACGGCCAACTTATCGGAAGGAATCAAAGGCACGCCTCGCCAGGTAATAAACTGAGACCCGAATAATGACACCGTGGCAGGGGGTACACCCCGTCGGGTTGCTTCTCGTCCAAAGGCAGCGATCGCTTTGGGATGGGCGAGGAAAAATGCCGGTTCCTTCCACACCTTGACCAGCAACTCATCCAAATCGTCCGGCGTGGGCGCACCATTGCGAGGTTGCACTTTCTGGGAATCAACAATATTGTTCAGCAATCCGTACTCATGGTTGTTGATCAACTCATTTTCTTGACGTTCCTTCAGCGTTTCAATCGTCAGGCGCAATTGTTCATGGATCTGATCGTGGGGACTGCTGTAGAGATCGGACACGCGAGTGTGAACATCCAGTACCGTATTCACCGCACTCAAGAAATACTCCCGGGGGGTCTCTTCGTAATCCACAAAGGTTTCGGGCAGCTCCCGCTCGTCTCGTTCAGAGCAGGCCACCTCAACCCGGGAAGCATCCCTGACTTTGTTGAGACGATAAATCCCCGCTTCAACGGGTAGCCAATGCAAGAGGCGAACGAACCACCGGGGTGAAATGGTCAATAACTGAGGAACGGTCTTCGTGGCATTGGCTAACTGCCGAGCGGCAGCATCTCCCAAAGCCAGTTGTAATTCATGATCTTGGGTATAGGTCATTGAGTTAAATCCTCCAATTCAAAAAAAAAAGTAACAAAGCGACTGTCATGGCCGAACATTCACAGCCCGGACAGCCCCTCAAATTCCAGAGCCGTCATCAAACATTTCCTGTCGTAGTTGAGCCTGGGAGATAAAACCCCCCGGCGGCACACTGCGGGTTAACCAAACATTTCCACCGATGGTGGCGCCCCGACCGATAGTTACCCGACCGAGAATCGTTGCACCTGAGTAAATCACCACATCATCTTCAATAATCGGATGACGGGCTTGACCTTTGATTAAACTGCCCGATTCGTCCCGGGGAAAACTTTTCGCCCCGAGCGTGACCGCTTGGTAAAGGCGCACGCGATCGCCAATCACCGTGGTAGCCCCAATCACCACCCCCGTCCCATGATCGATAAAGAAACTATTGCCGATCGAGGCGCCGGGGTGAATGTCAATCCCCGTTAAGGAATGACCAATTTCACTGATAATCCGCGCCAACAGGGGCGAGTCCAACCGATACAGGGCATGGGCAATGCGGTGATAAGTGATGGCCGTTACCCCGGGATAACAAAACAACACTTCATCTAAATTTCTGGCTGCCGGATCACCTCGATAGGCCGCAGTGATATCCGTTTCCAGTAGAGCTTTCAGATGGGGTAATTGAGTGGCAAAGGCTTGTACCGTCCCTTGGGCGTGTTTCTCAATCTGGTCTGCCGACCAGTGCAACTGTGACCCCAGCAACCACTGTTCGCGACAAACCTGATGATGCAGCAGTTGCAGGACTTCATTGAGGGTATGACCGATAAAATAGCGGCTGGATGTTTCGCCTAAATCGGGATTGCCAAAGTGATAGGGAAAAAGAACGGCACGCAGTCGATCGACAATCCGAAATAAGGCCTCACGGGAGGGCAAGGGGAAATGGCTTCGTGATTGAGACCAACTGTGGAACGACTCGCCACGAGGTTTGGACAATTGAGCGATAATTTCATCAAGATCCAAGGACAGGGTCGGTTGGGAGAGAGCGCTGGAACTGCTCGGATACTCGCTCGTCATGGGAAATTTTGGGTCTGAAACCCCGCCGTAGAACGGCGGCTTTACGTTAGAATTAAAAGGCCAGTCTCGAAAACCAAGTGGACGGCGCAGCACCTGGAAAACTCGGCTTAGGGGGTTCCGACCAGAAAAGCTTGGCCGGGTAAAAAGTCGCGCGCAACAAGTACAAGAAGCTATAGGCGGTCCACGTACCGTGGGACACACGGAATCGGGCTTCTGAAATGGGGCGAAAGTCTGTGGACTCTGTGTAAGACAGTACATGGTTTTTTAACTGTGGTATGCGACGGTGGTGGAAGCAGAAACTT
>NZ_SFBV01000067.1:0-5201 GCF_007095585.1 Microcystis sp. M_OC_Ca_00000000_C217Col | reverse complement strand
TGATAATTGACCACTGTTACATTTGGTAAATCGAGGAGTTGATCAAAATTTATCCACATAACCCACCTCCTGTTCTGTGTTACTATTATACCATGCTCACACAGAACCTAGAAGAGCCTTGTGCCTTTGATCCCCCCTTGATCCCCCCTTGATAAGGGGGGCGCGGCTCCCCCCTTGATAAGGGGGGTATGGAGAATCTGACAATGGTTACTCGGTCTTTTTGTCTCTATATGATAGGGCAAAACCGACTCGATCAAATGCTCGATGTCCGATTCTAACGAACCAAATTTGAGCATCGGTCAATCGGGTTAAAAGTTGATTTGGAAACTGTGAGGATATCTTTGGCTAATTCAAAAGCACCTGTTTTGATATCAATAACTACAATCTTCCCATGATTGTCCTTCTCAACCTGCTGACGCACCTGAGAGTGATAGATTTCCTGTCCACGTCGGACAAATTCTTCTTTGTTATAGCAAGGGTGTTGTAATGTCATTAGTTAGACCCTGTTGCAACCTTTGTCCCTCTATTTTAATCTAGGCTTTCAGCTTTGCTGTCAGTGGGGAATAATAGTCACCCCATTTCCTGAAAAATATTAAGAGATGTAACTATTTATGCCTAACCTAGAAAGTGATTACTCAACAGGGGTGAGATCAGGATAGTCTAGATCGAGCAGTCAGATAGATGTTTAGTTAAATTCCTACTTCAGATATGTCCGTTTCTAGTCCTCCTCGTTCCCTGCGTATCGGTTCGCGTAAAAGTCAGTTAGCCCTAGTACAAACCTATTGGGTACAGGCAGAATTGAGTAAACACCACCCCCATCGACAGTTTGAGGTGGAGACGATGAGTACCCAAGGCGATAAAATTCTCGATGTGGCCCTGGCGAAAATCGGTGATAAGGGTTTATTTACCAAAGAACTAGAAGTGGGAATGTTGGATAGATCGATCGATCTTGCCGTCCATTCTCTCAAGGATCTGCCCACTAATTTGCCCGAAGGCTTAATCTTGGGTTGCGTCACCGAAAGAGTTAATCCGGCCGATGCTTTGGTGGTAAATAGCCAAAATCAAGACTATCAATTAGACACTTTACCGGAAGGTGCGGTGGTGGGGACTTCTTCCCTGCGGCGATTGGCCCAGTTGCGTTACCATTATCCCCATCTGACTTTTAAAGATGTGCGCGGCAATGTCAACACCCGTCTGGCAAAACTGGACGCGGGAGAATACGACGCGATTATTCTGGCAGTAGCGGGATTGGAAAGGTTAGGATTGGGCGATCGAGTTCATCAGGTTATTCCGGCGGAAATTTCTCTCCATGCGGTGGGACAGGGGGCTTTAGGGATAGAATGCCGCGATGCTGATCCAGAGGTTTTGGAAGTCCTAAAAGTGTTGGAACACGCCCCTAGCCGCGATAGATGCTATGCTGAACGCGCTTTTTTACGGGAGTTGGAGGGGGGTTGTCAAGTTCCCATCGGAGTGAATACGGCGATCGAGGATGGTATCCTAACTTTAACGGGTATGGTGGCTAGTCTCGACGGTAAGCGCCTGATTAAGGACTCGGTTAGCGGTGATCCTAGCCATGGGGAAGTCTTAGGACGAGATTTAGCCCATAAAGTGCGCGAGGCTGGTGCTGGGGAGATTTTAGCCGAGATTTTCGCTGAAGTGGGCCGATAATCAGTGATCAGTGATCAGTTATCAGTGGGTAAGTTATCAGTTATCAGTCTTAAACAGCAAAAAGCTCCAGTGCCTCTCCCATGTAGTTTTAACAAGTGATGTGGATAGGCAAGCAGCTGATCAGTATTGCAGCAATTCTCCCAGTATCGAGATTTAATTGACTTCAGTTCGATTGATAGTCTTCTCCGCTGGGATGATAGAATTGCCTTTCGGAGTCAGGAAATTGTACAGGATATGACGATTTTGAATTAAAACTAAAGTTGCGATCGCTAAGAGAAAATAACCAAAACCTTTTTGTAACTGTTTTGCGGACACAAACTGTCCCAGATAGGAACCGATAAGAGTACCGAGGGCAGCCGCAAAAGCAAAGGATAGGGTTAACTGCCAATCGACGCTAATATGACCTAAATAACCCAGTAATCCGGCTACAGAATTGAGGAAAATAATCAGCAGGGAAGTGGCGATCGCTTGAACCATGGGGATTTTACCCAATAATACCAGCGCGGGAACGATAGCGAAGCCTCCCCCAACCCCAACTAATCCCGTCAGGACACCCACAGCAATTCCTTCGCTCATTAACCAGAGCCAGCAATATCGGCAGACTGGTTGGGGGTAGAGAGTCAGATTTTTTTGCCGATCGCGGGCTTTATAATCAGGATTATCTATCTGTGCTGATCTGCGGATCATAAAGGCTGCCGCTAGGAGCATTAGTGTCGCAAACAGGAGCATCTGGAAGGTGGCAGTGACAAAGGGTAATGTGGCTAATCTTGCTCCCAAAAAAGCCCCTACCATCGTGGCAGAACCGAAGATAAAAGCGGTTTTTAAGTTAATGTTGCCTTTTTTCCAGTGGGGAATCGTGCCGAGTAAACTGACACTACCGATGACTAGAAGCGTCATAGCGATCGCCGATTTGGTCGGTACTCCCATCACATAGACTAGAATCGGTAATGCTAGTACAGAACCTCCTCCTCCTAACAATCCCAGACTAATCCCCGTACAAACGGCTAATAAATGTCCAATTAACCAAGTCATTTCAGTTATCAGTTATCAGTTATCAGTTATCAGTTTCTGAAGGCAACAGGCCCCAAGTAAAGAATCTGACAATTCTCCTACCTAAAAAGAAGGCTAGAAACTAAGTACATCTTAGGTTTTAGATTCTTCTCTTGTTATCAGTTATCAGCAAATCATATTTCATTATTTACTGGTTACTGATTACTGATGACTGATTACTGCTTACTGATGGGGTTGATTATAGGGAAGTTTAGCCAGAAGCATAGCTAAAGCACAGGTATTACTAATCCCCGCAAAAACTAGACCAGAACCGACAAAACCGCTTAAAATCAGGAACCAAGGCGAGAGAAAGGCTCCTAATACTGTTCCGAGGACTACTAAGGAACCAGCGACGATCTGCACCTGACGGAATAGGCTAATTGGCGCATTTTGGTCTTTTTCGGTGGCATAACCCGCACTTTTCCAAGTATTTAAGCCGTTTTTAAGCTGGGCAACTTGGCTAAATCCTGCCGCAATCAGTTTTTGTGCTGCTACAGTGGATCTGCTGCCGGAATTACAGTAGAGAACTAGGGTTTGATTGGGGTCAAAAGCGATCGAATCGGGGTTAAAACTGGAAAGTGGTACTAATTTCGCCCCTGGAATGCGATCGCTTGCGTACTCCCCCGGTTCTCGCACGTCAATTAAGCAAACTTCTCGACGCTCAATTAAGTTTTTTAAAGTATGGGCATCAAATTCTAGTAATTTTGCCTGATTTGTGGTATTGGTCATCGTTAATCTCCTGAATGGATCTTTAAGCTAAAACAACTCCTAAATTACCGCAGCCTTGGTTAGCGGGAACTGCCTCCATGATCTTTTTGGGATCTGGTAAATTAAGACTGTTCATAAACTCGATAAATTGTCTGCGGTTACGTCCGAGAAAACGGGGATTGTATTGTTTTTCTTCGGCAATGGTGGAGACAGTTAAACCGCGATAGTCGTGGCCGGGATAAACTAGGGTACTATCGGGGAGAGTGAAAAGTTTTTGCGTGACCGAATCAAAGAGGGTACCAGCATCGCCGCTCTGGAAGTCGGTACGACCACAACCCCGGATAAATAGGGCATCTCCCGTCAAAATATGACTGTTATTGACTAAATAGGCTAGATGACTATCGGTGTGACCAGGAGTAGCGATCGCTTTGATGGTGATATTTCCTAGTAACAATCCCTCTCCATCTGCCAGATGGCGATCAGCACAGGCTACTTGAGCATTTTCGGGAACTATACCCAGACAGCCTGTGATTTGCCTTAATTTTCCAGTTCCTGTGACGTGATCGGCGTGAATATGGGTTTCTAAACAGTATTTTAGCGTTAATCCTAGCTCCTGTAATTGCCGATCATCCCTTTCCACCTGTTCCCGCACTGGATCCACCAATACCGCTTCCTTGCTGACGGGATCGGCAATCAAATAAGTATAAGTGCTGGTTTCGGAATCAAACATCTGACGGAATAGCATTATCTCTGACTCCCTTTATATAATTTTATAACTATACTACCATATAATTATGAATTTGTAGAAAACCTCTAGCAGGATTAATTTTTTGGCTGTATCTCACTGTCGAGTCAAGAGGCAAAAATACAAATAAAGCGAGAACTGTCGCTCTTGCAGTTCCCGCTCTATTATTGTTGGAGTATCTAACCCCCAAATAAATATTGAGTTAAATTAGTACAAATCTTCTTCTTTGTGGGTGACGATCACACAGTCAGAAGTAGGATAGGCGACACAGGTGAGGACATAACCCGCTTCAATTTGATCATCATCTAAGAAGGATTGATCAGACTGATCAACGCTACCAGATTCGATTTGACCAGCGCAACTAGAGCAAGCACCAGCACGGCAAGAAAAGGGTAAATCTAATCCTTCTGCTTCTGCTGCCTCGAGAATATATTCATTATCGGGAACATCAATTGTCTGGTCGCCACCAGGTGTTTTCAGGGTGACTTTATAAGTGGTTGTCTTTGTTTTTTTTGCCATAGGTTGTTCCTCAGTCTTAAAATCCCTTCTCTCGCCGTTTAAACTGAACGGGTCGAATGAGTTTTCCTTTTGATACTACAGGAAAATTTACCCGGCTCAACTTAGCATTAGTAATGACAGCCTTAAATAAACTTAAAATAATATTTACTTATCTCTTAGGTAAATAACCCCCGATAGTTGTGGATCAATCGTTAAATAATCTCATCAATCTTTAGGTAATAAGTAGTCATGCAAAATAAATTTCCTAGTGAAGATAGGCAAGGAGCAAAAGCTTGATCGAAATGTGTAATTAGGGTCTGCTGAAAAAGTTTTTCCTGGGGGTAGGAGTCAGTAGCCGGTCGTCAGGAGCCGGTCGTTTCAGGCTTTGTTGCCCTTGTTTTTTGTACCAAGCGATGTACTACAAGAAGGATAATGCAAGGTTTTTGAAAGTCCCAATCCTATTTTCGCAGCATGAACATCGGACTTTAACAGGTCAAAAGCCTTATTTTAAAAGGGTTTTACCATTATTCAG
>NZ_SFBV01000066.1:0-3752 GCF_007095585.1 Microcystis sp. M_OC_Ca_00000000_C217Col | reverse complement strand
TTGATAATTGACCACTGTTACATTTGGTAAATCGAGGAGTTGATCAAAATTTATCCACATAACCCACCTCCTGTTCTGTGTTACTATTATACCATGCTCACACAGAACCTAGAAGAGCCCCCGATCGAGCTAAAACCCTTACGGGGCAATGATCGTCATGTGTAAATAATTTTGCCTAGGTACTTAACACAAAGTCGAGAAGAGCCTCTTAACTTTTTTTGTATCAAAATTACTTCAACGGGAGCATTAAAAGGGGAGAATTACCCCATCAATCTAGACAAAGAAACTATTGACTGGAATAGGGCCGAGCGCCGGTAAACTACCCGTTAACCCGGTGAGATTAATCACCAAATCATTAGCACTTTGGAAACCCCCCGTACCGTCGTTCATAATTAGGTAAGTGGTAGTAGTATTAGCAACCCGCACTAAAGCAGCACTGTTCATCCCGATAGCTTGATTTCCGGCTGTTGCGCCATTAGCATCGGTAAAGACATTAGTAACAATGGTGTTAATGTTGGTCGTGGTGCTATTTGTTGCCCGGGTAAAAGCGAGAGGGGCATTAATTGCCGCACCAAATTGACAAGGCATTACCCGTGCCATTAAGATTACCAGTACCAGTGAGGACGAGATTTTCCACGTTGTCAGGAAGGGTATAGGAAATGGAAACTCGCAGTGAAACACCTCGTGAAACTTGGCTGCAACCGATTGTCGCTCTTCTGGGAGAAGGGGAATTCGCCGAGGCTTATGCTTTGGCTGCATACTTTCCTAACACTCGTAACAGACAACTCGTACAACTTGCTGCATTGCTGGGACAAAATAAGTTTAGTGAAGCTGATACTCTCTTAAAGAAATTTGCTGCTGAAACTCAAAGCCTTGTAGCTGAATTTGCAACTATTCTGAACCAAGTCGATTTGGACCTCCTTGAGACAGCTTATCAAGCTATTAAGGATCAATATTTCGAGTTGGCTGATTTCTGTATTCAATTTCAACTGCTCACTCATCCAGAAACAAGCTTATCAGTAATCCGTGAGGGACTAAGGCTAAGAAAAACTGAATTTGTTCAAGACATAAACTCATATGTAAAGGGGGAACCGACGATTAAGGTTCCACCCGGCAAATTGGCAGGTGGAGAAGCGGATTTAAACAGAAAATATATCGGCAACCCGGGTTATTTTAACTCGAATAAAGGGAGTATTAACGAGCGTGGGGAGTTTATTCGGCTGCCTTGCTCTGTGCCTTGCTCTGAGCAGCCTAAACCCCTTCCGTCGTCTAATAGCGTAACAATTCAACGCCACACTCGAATCGAATTCCCATCAGAATGTGTTCTTGAGCAAAAAGCTGAGTTAAAGATTCAGCTAACTCAAGAGATTCCAAAATTTACTCGTGTTCTAGAAAAAATTTGGCTTACAGTAGGACTTAATACTAAGCAAGTTAAACTAAATGTCAAGGTTACTGCTCCAGCATTTGCCATAAGACCTTATCAGCAGCAGTTGACTGTTCCAGTTAAAGGCGATTCCAACGAAGTGATTTTTACCCTTGTTCCTCTTGAAAGAGGTGAGCAAGTTATTGAGATTGAGTTTTTCAGAGGAGCAACAAGAGTTGGGTATGTAATCGTTCAAACTAACGTAACTTTCTACTCGTATAATAAAATATCGCCAAAAGTTTTATCAATGGAAGACCCAATTGATGGTCTCAAAAACTTAGAAAGTATGACGGTTAATCCCGATAAACATACACTTAATGTTACGTGGATTGAGAGAGAAAGTAAATTACTCTATACTATCTTCCCAGCGAATCGATTAGGCGAGTGGGAGAAAACAATTCCTAATATTCAGCAACAAATTGAAGATGATTTGCGAAGTTTGAATGCTTTCCTGACAGAAGTAGTTCAACAAGGAAACCCCTCTGATGAGCGTTGGGAGAGTATCTGTTTCAATCTTCAGAGTGTTGGCGCTAACTTGTTCGAGATGTTAATTCCCTCTGAAGTAGCAAAAAAAGTGCGAGATTGGAAGATTGGTTCTCCTGTCATTATCTCCACTAATGAACAGTGGATTCCTTGGGAATTAATGTACGACGGCGAAGATTTTTGGGGAAAGAAGTTTATTATTGCTCGCTCTCCTCGCCTCAGCGATAGTCAAGATTTACCAGATAAAAATAGACCTGAAAGTAAGGGAAAAAGACAAATCAAGCGGATTGTCAATATTGTCGGTGGAGATGTACCTTCCTCGGAAGCAGAGCGAGCTACCCATCTATTCTCTAATCTTCTCCCCCCGGAAGCGGTACAATTGTTAGCTAAACAGCCAATTTCGTCCCTTGTAAAAGCTATTCCAGGCACAGATGCGCTTCATTTTACCTGTCACGGACATTTAGAACCGCACCTACTCCAAATTGCTGGCGATAAAAACAAAACCCGAATTGAAAACTTGCTCCCTGAAACCATTCTAAGGCTACCCCTTGAGCCAGGTAGTCTTGTGTTTGCTAACGCCTGTGCTTCAACCGTTCCCGTGTTAACCTTTGGAAAATTTAGCAGTTTTGGCTGGAAATTTTATCAGCGTGGTGCAGATGCTTTCATTGGAACTTTAGGAGCCGTACCAGTGAAATATGCCTTCAACTTTGCCGAAATTGTTTACCGTGAATTATTCAACCCAGATGAGAAAATTACTATCGGACAGGCTGTAGCCAAAGCCAAAGAAGTTGCAGCCAATGAGAGAAACTTATTTTGGCTACTGTATTGTATTTATGGCGATCCAGATTTCTCGATTGTACAGCAAAAAAATTCCAAGGAGGAAGACCATGCCAATTAAAGTATATGCCACAGCCGTTGATCCAGCTTCAGTTAGTAGCTTACAAACTGAGGATGAGGAAATCCTGACTACTTTGGGGCCACAAGAGGAAACCATCGCAGTTCAGTTGCAAGAACTCTTTGAATCTGTCATGGAAGCTCTTTCTAGTAAGGTGGATGTAGAAAGTCAGTTGACTGTTGAAATTAATGGTTCAGTCAGCCTAAAGGCGAAGGGAGAACTCAAATATCTGTTTTTCAACATTGGAGCAGAAACAGCCAATACAAACACGATGAAAGTTACCCTATCTACAACTTTGCAGCCAAAAATACAGAAAACGAAGTAAATGTCCACCATCAAAACAAAAAGCCAGAGGTCGGTATCTGGTCTCTCAAAGAAAACGGGTTTCTCAAAGAGTTTCTCAAAGAAAACCGTTTTCTAGATATTGATTTTTGCCAAAGACTGCTTAAATTCTGCGAGAGAATTAGCGGTAGCTGCTAATTTTAGTAGCTCTTCTAACTGTGTGGAAACGAGGTCTATACTGATAGAATATCCGCAAAATAGCCCTAAAAGTCTTGCCCGATAAGCATTTCACGATTCCATAAGCAAAAATTATCACACAAAGTCGAGAAGAGCCAGTCATTTTGCCGATTATCTCTTCAATTTCTGAAGAAATCTGTCCAAAGCGCACGGTTAAAACTGTTTTTATGTCATCGCGGCTTTTTTCTAACGCTCCAATTTCCTTACCAATTTCCTTACCAATTTCCTTGCCTATTTCCTTACCAATTTCCTTACCAATTTCCTTGCCTATTTCCTTACCGCGTTCGATTCCTCGTAACTCCATATTACTTACTAAAGGCATGGTTCTTTCCTCCTCAAATTGTTTAATTTTACTCTCTAAACTTGACTGCAATTTAGGGGATAAAGTCATCATATTGTCGATGATTTCAAACAGTTTAATTATCTGTTCCC
>NZ_SFBV01000065.1:0-16468 GCF_007095585.1 Microcystis sp. M_OC_Ca_00000000_C217Col | reverse complement strand
AACTGGAAAAAGTAGTCAATCAGCTTTTAAATGAAGGGGGATTGATTATTAAATGGAGTAGAAAACTTAAAAATAAGGGTAATGCTGTCAATGTAACTTAAATGCGTAAAAGCTTATCAGGAGGAATATTGTGTTTAAACGACTTGCAGAACAGCATCGCCAACTGGTCAAAGACTTAGTCATGGATTTACAGGCCTTAGCGACCGCACTAGAAAATCAAGGTTATTTAGCATCCTGCTACACCTGTGGCGGTCAACTGAATAGCGCATCTTTTATGGTGGGATTGGGGGAAACCCATCTAATTCGGTTTCTCGTGTCCGATTACGGCATCACCTGGACAGAAATGCGCGATGATCGAGAGTTAATGAAACTCGAAGGCGCGGAAGCCATCAGCCAACTACAGGAATTAGCCAATCTGATTAAATATCAAATTTCGCCGGCGGAATTTATTGACAAAAAACCCTCCTCCGTGCTGCAACGGTTAGAGACGGTTTAACTCAGATGTTACCTAAACTTGTATGTTTAGGTAACTTTTTCCCTAAGCTTTCAGCCAACTGTTAGCTAGATAGGCCATTCGTTTCATCTCTTTTCGTCCCCGGGAGACGGAATCGAGGATCATGCCACAGGTCAAACTTAAAAAGGCTAAAAGTATGATCGAGGCCGATAAAATAGCGGTGGGAAAACGTGGTACTAAGCCAGTTTCGAGGTATTCAAACAGGACGGGAATCGCTAAGAGAAGGGAAATAACCGCCAAAATTAGCGAGACAAGGCTAAAAAAGAGAAAAGGACGAATTTCTTTAAAAAGTAGGATAGCGGTCCCCAATACCCGCCAGCCATCTTGAAAGGTTTTTAACTTACTTTGGGAACCTTCGGGACGTTCCCCGTAGAGGGTTGGTTCTTCAGCGAAGGGAATTTTTAATTCTAAAGCGTGGATAGTTAACTCGGTTTCAATCTCGAAACCATTGGACAAAGCGGGAAAAGATTTGACGAAACGACGAGAAAAGACACGATAACCGGAGAGCATATCGATTAAACGCGCTCCAAACAGAAATTTCACGAATCCTGTTAAAAATAGATTACCGGCGCGATGACCCGGACGATAAGCCTGGGAGGATTTTACCGCTTCCCGACGCGCACCGACCACCATATCCAATTGTTCCCCCAACATTCGTTCAATTAAGCGTCGTACTGCCGCAATTTCGTAGGTATCATCACCATCAATGAGAATATAGATATCCGCTTCGATATCGGCAAACATCCGCCGGACAACATTGCCTTTTCCCGGTTGGGCTTCCTGACGCACGATCGCCCCAGCTTTGAGTGCCTCCGTCACGGTATCATCGGTAGAGCGGTTGTTATAGACATAAATTGCCGCTTCTGGCAAAAAAGTTTGGAATTGGGAGACCACTTTTGCGATCGTTAGTTCTTCGTTGTGACAGGGAATAATCGCAACAATACGATAGTTTTTCAGGGAAATCGGCGGAATAGCAGTCATTTCGATCATGGCTGACGACAATGTTTAATGATGGTTAGGGGGGTGTCCTGGCGTTGGACGGCGTGAATTGTCGGACAATGGGGGAAAGCATAATAATCGGGATCGGCGGCCTTTGCCCAAGCAAAGTCATCGGCATTTTGATCAAGCCATTCCATCCCCTCTTTGAGACTTAATCCCCAGTAATCGGTTTCCTGTTGACCTTGGGCCGCTTTTAAGTCCCAAAAATTAAGGCTGCCAGCGGTTGAACGAGAGTTAAAAAGGGTTTGCATCACTAGAGGCCAAGTTTTCCCAGGCTTTCCTATTGCTTGCCGGACTTTTCGGGTTTAACATCCGTCGAACGCCAACTGAGTTTTAAATTCATCCAGAAGTTCCAAACGGTAACTATAGCGATCGCTATTAAGTTAGCAATATAGCGATTAATATGTAAGACATTGAAGAAAAAGTTTAAGAGCAGCACGTTGAGGATCAAACCGGCCAAACAAATAAGATTAAATTTCAGAAAACGTTTGCAACGCTGCTGCCACTGATTTTGGCCGGTGGACAAATCGCCAAAAGTCCAGCGATCGTTCCAAAGAAAATTATTAATAATAGCCACCTCGGCGGCGATAATCTTACTGCGAGTTACTCCCCAAGCGAGGGTAGTGGGATCGCTGAGGAGATAAAAGATAGCCATATCGACGAATACGCCACTAAACCCGACTAAACTAAAGCGAAGAAAGCGAGCGAGGGGGAATTGCCAACGCCTTTTCAGACGACCGAAACGACCGCGGGAACGCAATTTCAGCAAGTGCAGGATATATTCGATGTATTGTTGCCAGGTGACTTTGCTTTCACCGTCTTGACGCTCTTGGAAAACGTAACCCACTTCGGCGATCTGGTCGATATTGCCGCGGCCGATAACTTCGAGGAGAATTTTATAGCCCATCGGGTTTAAGATTGGGCCAGCGATCGCTTGTCGATTAACCATGAAATAGCCACTCATCGGATCCGATACCCGTCCCACCACCGCCGGCAGAATGACTAATCCCAACAGCTGCGCCCCCCGGGAGAGGAAGCGTCGAGTCAGACTCCATTGGCTGACTCCACCCCCTTCCACATGGCGACTAGCCAGGGCGAGATCGGCTCCGGCTCTGGTTTGCTCGAATAATTTTAATAACACTTCCGGGGGATGCTGTAAATCGGCATCGATGACCCCAAGGATGTCGCCCCGTGCCACTTGCCACCCCCTCACCACTGCCGAGGATAGGCCTTTTTCTCCCTCCCGGCGCAGCACTCGCAGCTGGGGATATTCAGGGATTAAAGATGCGGCGACTTCCCAAGTGCGATCGGGACTATTATCATCGACAACGATCAGTTCGTAATCGTTGGGAAGGGCTTCGTCAAGTATTTGACTGAGAATGTTGACTAATTGAACGATATTTTGCCGTTCATTGTAGGTGGGAATGACTAGAGACAGGCTGAGAGGATAATTTTTTTCTTCTTCTAGGTTGCCGTCGTCCGGGGGAGGAGGAGATAAAGGTACCTGTAGATCTCCTGTGGGGGGAGTTAAGAAAAGATGAGACTGCTGTATCTTCATGAAAAATTTGACCTCACTCGCGGTTGATTTAGCTACAGACGCACTGACAACGGCAGAAGATTCTAAATACTTTTGGTCTTTTGGCAACCTACCCTATTGAACCATGCCTTTGTCGTCTCTTGGGCGGACACAAGCATTGATTAACCGGTACTATCGGCCATGACTCGTAAACCCAAGACGCTGTGGTGTTGATCGGGAAGGCAAAAGGTGCGATTGGCACTGCGTAGGTGCCTAGCTTCATCGCCCCAACTGCCCCCTCGCACTAAACGGGCGGAACGATAACGGGGCTGCAAGCGAGTATCCCTGTCTAACCAAGCACTACCATCCAGGGGCGGAGTTCCCTCGTAATTCCGGTGCCAGCTATCGGCGCACCATTCGCCCACGTTGCCGTGCATATCGTAGAGACCGAAATTATTGGGGGCGAAACTGCCCACCGGGGTAGTCCTGGCCAGATAGGCGCTGGCTGGTTCTTCCGCGTAGGGATCATAGACGGCAAAGTAATTGGCGCGCTCGCTGGTGAGGGTTTCCCCGCAGTAAAAGGGGGTGGTTGTACCGGCGCGACAGGCGTATTCCCAGCGCGATTCACTCGCTAGTCGGTAATCTTTGCCGGTGGCCCGGGAGAGTCGTTGACAAAATTCGATCGCCTCGTACCAGGAGACTCTTTCAACGGGCAAGTTATCCCCTTGAAAAAAGGAGGGCGCCGGGTTGAGTTCGAGATTAATTTTCGGAAGTTGGGCGATCGCTCGCCATTGTGCTTGGGTGATCGGGTATTTGCTCAGAAAAAAAGCCGCCGTCGTCAGGGAATTTTCTGGTTTTTCACTGCTAGTATGATCGCCTTTTTCCTCATTTTTCGAGCCTCGTTGAAAACTGCCCCCCGGAATAGCCACCATTTCTAGTTCGCTGCCGTTGCCTAAAGGTTCGCGCCAGGAGCGAGCGCTACCCTGACGGCGATCGATAATTTGCCCTTGACGATCAACGGTGACTGTTTCAAAGCTATATTCTGTCCACTGGAGATTTTGCGAATTTACTGGGCGAATTTGCCGCAAAAATTCCTCTATTGCCTCTATATTCTCGGCACTAGCTTGGTTTTGGTCGGCAGAATAACTGAGCCGAGAGGAGAGAAGGGTAGCTAGTCCGGCACTTCCTCCGGCTAGGACCGCTAATTTCAGCAAACTACGTCGGTTTAAGAGGGGATTAGGGGGATAGTTCATATTTTTAGGAGACTGGTCTGATATTTAGGCATTTCTAAGTAAGTAGTTATAATTAAATTGAAGATAGATTTTGGGTTCGATCCCCCCTGCCCCCCTTGATAAGGGGGGTGCCGATAGGCGGGGGGATCCCCCCTTAATCCCCCCTTGATAAGGGGGGTGTCTGACAACTTTTAACACCTACCTACTTAATCTTGATAGAAACGACTTTTTACTAAACAATAGGCTCTTTCATCGCCGTCACGACTGGCGGGATCGGAGTTTTCGGTATTACCTACTGTTATATAATCGCAAATTTCCCAGCCAGTTCGCTGTAAAATGCGGCGTAACCCGGCATTAGAAAAGATCCAATAGTTGGTGGAATCATTATTTGCTTCTAGTTCATCGAGTAAATAGGCTAGAGGAATCGCGGAAAGATCGACTCGATTAGCGGTATTACTCACCGTATTAAACTTAGTGACGCGGGTGCTAATCAGGCAATAATTGGCAGATTTTGCTAAGGTTTCGAGGGCATAGTAGGGATTTTTGAGATGGTATAAAATTCCTAAGAAGATGACTAAACTATAGCTTTTTTCGGGAAGGATAAACTGGGAATCTAAGTTAACATCATGAATCTCCACAGAGGAAGAAAGAGCAGTTTTGAGCAGTTTAACTCCTTGCATAAGATTAAAGTTAGTAGGAGCGTAGTCAACCACCTGTACTTTACAGCCCAAAGATTCCAGAAAAAACGCCAGATCCCCATCGGCACAACCAATATCAACAATCGGGTTTTCCGAGATTAATTCCAGGAGAAAACGGTTTTTACCCGTTAATAGTAATTCGAGAATCTCGAAGCAGGTTAAAGTGTTGTAAGGATACCAGCCAAAATTGTCGGGAGCGAGTTTTTCTTTTTCGGCATCCAATTGGACTCGGAACTGCCTGGACTTATTTTTGATGACGCTAATATCGAGCAGTTTGGGACTAATTTCTTGCAGTTCGGGAATGGTTAAGGATAACTGACCTAATCTTTCATAAAGAGCGTTTTTTTCCCGAATCATTTCTTGTTTTTCTTGATTCAAACTCTTCAGATGATCTTTGAGAGAATCTCGTTCTTCAATTAAAGTCTCTCGTTCATCAACTAAGCGAGGATATTTCCAGAACTTAAGATATTTCTTGATTTTCATCTATCAATAGGGAGGAATTAATTTTACTAAGTTAGTCTAGGGGGTGTCTGGCTGTTGGATATTTTTACCAAAACCACTCTAATAATACCATTAATCGGGATCATTTGTCAAGATATTTACCAAAAATTTTGAGGTTTAAAGTCAGCTTATTATTGGCTTTCGTTAATATATAAGCTGAGAATTTTTGCAGATAATTGATTTTGAATAATTATAGATTCTGGGTAACTTCCTTAGATAATTTTCCAATATTTGGGAAAATCTCGACAACTGGGACAGTATTCAATCAAAACAGTGGTGGAGAATTTCCCGGGCATTCAGTCCAAACCAAGCCTCATCTCCGTGCAATCTGGGGAAAGAGGAGAGGTTGACGATGATCACAAAAAGTATGTAGATTAAAATCAGAAAACTTAGGTAAATTGGCAAGATTTTAACTTTTTTCATCATCGAAGTTATCCCGCTTTGCCTAAGTATCTATGATCCTACTCGCCAGCTTCTTTGAGATAGCGATTGATATGATAATTCGGGTTAATTTGACAAGAATTCGAGCGCCTGTAAACGCAAGTTCCGTTAAAGCATTTCTCCCGTTGATAATCTCCGACGGCGGCCCTGTCTTGATTAAATAATAGATAATTAAAATAAGGTTGTAGTGCCTCAAAATTTTGGTTATCTTTGAGGAAATAAATCGGTACATCTTGGTGTAAGTAGGCGTATCCCCCCGTATATTGCCACGCCAATCCTTTTACTCCTAAACCGCAGAGTTTTTTCTCGCTACTTAAATACTGATAGGCCTGTAATTGTCCGCCGTGGGTTTGCCAGTGAGTATAGCCCGGTTTTTGCCAAGGCGGTCCGAAATTAAAAGTCTGGTCGGTATTAAAACGCCCCGCCAATAACCAGGATAGAAAAGCCCAAAGAAGTAAACTACTAAAAATAACAATAGTTTTGCTGGCGAGGGAACCTCGCATTAACGATAAACGCGAGACGAGAGTGGCGGTTCCCAAACCGGCGAGAATAATAATTAATGGTAGGGCAGGGAACATATAGCGATATTCTTTGTGACCTAAAAAGCTGTGAGAAAGGATAATAACTAGGGCCAGAAGGGCGAGAATCCAGTGACGACGAGCAGCGATTGCAGAGAAGAAGAGGATCGGAAGCAGCCACCAGGACCAATTGAGGGCTAACCAAGTAAAATATTGCTGCCAGGGGGATACGCCAAAACTATTAAATTTTCCTTCAAAAATATTAATCCAGATCAGTTTCCAAATCGATTGGAAGGGGGTGGACAAAGTGAAAGCGTCTAAAGCGCCACCCAGCAAAACTGGACCGAGAAAACCGAGGGCAAGGGGCAGTAATTGGGGAAAATTTTTTTGTCTAACTTGATAAATGAGGGCGATGGCGATGGCCGGCAGTAAATGAAATCGAAGATAGGTGGTCAATCCGTAGAAAAACCCCGTCCAATACAGTCGCTGACGAGAGGGGGGATTTTTGCCGTAGCATCCTAAATAAACGCCCACCAGCAGGGAATAAGCGGCAATAACTTCGGTGAAGGCTTTCGGGGCAAAATAGATAAATTCAAACCAAATCGCACAAATACCGCCGGTTAGGATAGCGCCGGCCAAACCGATGCTTTCGTAGGCGATCGAGAATCCGATCCAAACGGGGATTAAAGATAGTAAACTGAGGAAAATCTTGACGCTGGCCAGATAGCCACTGGAGCCTTCCGAAAAACCAGCAGTTAGCTTCATAATCCCGCCAAGAATGCCCGGAAATAACCAAGAACGAATCCCGTCCCGAAAATCCCAAGGTATCATCCCATTGCCAAAAGCTAGTCGATGAGCCTGTTCTAAGGTCTGAAAAATTTCATCTGGCCAGAGAATATTAGGATAAGAGAAAGCGGCATTTAGACGCAGGAAAAGGGCAAAAATAAGAATTAATAACAACCAAACTCTAGAATAATTTAACTGACGAATCATGTGGGCAACTAAGGTAAAGATGTTGGCTTTAGGGGAAAATATAGGAATTTTTAACGGAGTAATTGTTGTTACTCGGCTATTGAGTAGGTGGGTGGAATTAAATATAAGATGAACGTAGGTTGGGTTGAAGTATGAAACCCAACGCCCGATTATGTTACGCTACCGCTAACCTATCCTACAAATAATTGTGCCTCCCTACTTAAGCTAATGTTTTTTAGCATATTGCTGATGGTAATGTCAATCTCTTAAGTTATAGTTTAGTAGGGAGAAACTGGGGAACTTTTCTGCTAGAAATGAGTCCCTTGCCTAGAGTTGGCTATAAAGATGAGTTTGCCCTTTGATACCCCTGAGAATTTACCAAGGAGAAATTATCAAGGTTAAGTCATCTCGATAATCAGGTATTTAATTGATCTGGGTTTGCCAAAAAATATAACCGTCAAACTGTGATACAATAGCGCGGGTTCACCCCAAAAGATAAATAGCGAGCCAATTTCAGAATAATGATGCAGCGAGATTTTATATTTAAGAATTTTGAAAAGTTTGATTACCGTCTATTTCTAGGTGTATTAATTACGGTCTTGGGATTTATCTTAAGATATTATCAGTACGATTCCTTACCCCCCTATAACTGGACTCAAGATGAATTTGCTTTTGCTTGGAGTGGCATGAGTTTGATTCAAGAGGGAGTTCCTACCAGTTGGTCTTTCCTCAGTCCCACGGATGATTTTCTGGTGAAAGTTTGGGAAAAAACTGCTGTTCGTTATCGTTTTGTTACCCCTTGGTTTGATCATCCTCCCTTGTTTGGATTAATTGTGGGTATGACGGCTATTTTATCGGGAGCAAAGGAATTTTTTGACTGTAGTTTAACAGTAATTAGGATTCCTTCTTTAGTTTTTGGCACTCTCTCTATTTTCTTGCTTTATTTATTAGCTTTACGTTTGACTAATACCGGGGTGGCGATTATAACTTCTTTAATTTTTGCCACTAACCCCAATACGGTTTTTTTATCTCGTTTAGTAGTTAGTGAAAATTTATTATTATGTCTAAGTTTAGCGGTAGCACTTTTATTCCTTCAGTACAGTGAAAAGTCTCAAAAAAAGTATCTATATTTGGCTATATTTCTAGGTGGTTTAGCACCTTTAGTTAAGGTGACAGGATTATATATTCTAGGTTCTCTAGTCGCTTTACTATTATTCCAAAAAAATTGGCGAGATAGCTTAATCGCTTCTCTGACGGCAGTTTTATCCTTTGGTTTGTATTACCTTTACGGTTGGTTTTATGATTTTAGTTGGTTTTTAACCACTCTCCAAGAACATAAAAATCGCTTTACGGATTTTGCTATGTTAAAAAATCTAGTTTTACCTACAGTTTTTTTTGAGGATGGTTGGTTAATTTTTAGTTGGATCACTCTGCTGTTAGTTTCCAGATTTACTTTAAAAATATCTAAGATACGATTAATTATTTTTCCTATATTAATTTATACAATTCTTCTTATTTTTTCTGGCGCTCAAAGCCATTACTATGCTTGGTATGTAATTCCTTACTATGGATTTCTCTTTCTAGTGCTTGGTATATTCTTAGACGATTTTCGTAAGAACCCTGATTTTATCAGTGCTACCACTATCTTTATTTTTCTTGTCGTTTGGTCGGTGAATTTAAATATTAAGGATTGGGTTTTGAGTTCCCCTTACGGTAGATATTACTTTATTATCGGAACGGCAATTATTTTAGGGGGATTTTTCTTTAATGATTTAACCGAGAAAAAATCGAAAATTTTAACTAATTTTGTTAAAATAATCATGCTTATTGTCTTTGTGGGATTGTTACTAGGTAATCTTAATCTCATCCTTAACTATAAATTGCCAAGTTAAGCTAGTAAAACTAAACAAATAAATCTTGAACTTTTAATTATGACAACCCTGAAACGTTTTCCAATTTCTCATCCCTTATTTTGGGCAATTATCTACTTTATTGCTTTGGGAATTATCTCGGTTATTTTAGGTCAAGATGTTAGTTGGGACTTACGCAATTATCATTTCTATAATCCCTATATGTTATTGACAGGAAGGTTTAAGTATGATGTCCTACCCGCACAGATACAAACTTTTTTTAATCCCCTCATCGATGTTCCCTTCTTTGTCGCTATTTATTATCTGAAATTGCCTCCGATTGTCGTGGGTTTTTTCATGGGAGGATTTCACGGGTTAAATCAGTGGTTAGTTCACCTAATCACCTATCATTCCCTAGATAAAGTTTCGGAAAGATACAAGATAACTTTAAGCATAGCGGCAGCGATTACCAGTATTTTTGGGGCAGCCTATATCTCGGAGTTAGGAACCAGTATTGGTGATAATACCACCAGTGTTTTCGTTCTGGGAGGATTATTTTTTATAGTTAGTAGTTTAGGGAAAAATCTGCCAATTCCCTCTAAAAATATTCTTTTAGCTGGACTCTTATTAGGATTGGCAACGGGATTAAAATTAACCAATGCTTTATATAGTATCAGCTTTTTGGTGGCCATTAATTTTTTACCCAATTCTTGGTCAGAAAAGTTACGCAATTTAATTCTATCAATTATCTCAATGGCCGTGGGGGTTAGTCTCACTGCTGGTTATTGGATAATCTTAATGTGGACAAAGTTTGCTAATCCTCTTTTTCCCTTCTATAATAAAATATTTCAATCTCCTTATATCGAAACCGACTACAATTTTAAAGGGATACAATATTTGCCTAAAGATATCTGGCAATGGTTGTTTTATCCTGTTTATTTTATCCAGAGACAAACTCTTGTCTCTGAGGTTCCTTTCCAAGATAGCCGATTAGCTATAACCTATTTATTGATAATTTTACTAATAGTAGTGATTATTTTTCGTGCTATTTCTAAGCGCAATCTATCTTCTGAACCTGACTTAACCCACGGTGCAGTTTTAGGGTTTTTACTGCCTTTTTCTCTGACCGCTTACTCTATTTGGTTAGTGGGATTTTCTATCTATCGTTATCTGATGCCATTAGAATTAATCACTCCCACTTTAATTATTTTGATTATTGCCTATCTTTATCCTCGCAAGAAACCATTATTAATCATAAATTTGGTAATATTTTCCTTAATTGTCACTACGGTTAAACCGATGGATTGGTGGAGAATGGGATGGTCAGATCATTATTTTGGTATCGATAGTCAAGCATTAAAACCCTACGAAAATTCCACGATTGTTATCTGGGGAGATGAAGGAACATCTTTTATCGTTCCTTATTTTCCCGCTTCGACTCGTTTTGTGAGACTCAAAGGCAATACTGGAGTCAGTGAGGGAACTTTAATGCGAAAAAATGCCGAGACATTTATTGCTAATACTCCCCCAGAATCTCTCTACATTCTCCAGACAGACTTTAATAAAAAATCTCCTGATATAGTGGAGGATTTAGCCAAGGAAAATCTCGTTATTGACTTCCAAAGTTGTCAACCCTTTCCCACCAAAATCGAAAATTTTAATCTCTGTCGTCTTCAGAAGAAGTAATTCTCACGGGAAAGCTATTCTCTAACCATTGTTAATTGCTAGTGACTCCTACCTTTTATCAGTAATGATTTATCTATTGACGGTTAACTACAATTGCGGGGAATTAATTAAGCGTTTAATTGCTTCCCTCAACGATGACTTATCTGCTACTCTCATCATTGTTAACAATTCCCCTGAAGATAAAAATATCCAATCTTTAGCAGCGCAAAGAGTCAAGATTATTGAAGCGGGGGAAAATTTAGGATTTGGGAAAGGATGTAATCTAGGACTTGATTGGATTTATCAACAAGACAGAGAAGCTATCGTTTGGTTAGTTAATCCCGATGCTTACTTATTACCGGACTCTCTGGAGAAAGCAAGCAAATTTTTTCAGCAATATCCCGAAGTTGCCATCGCTGGTACAGAAATTTACGAACCGGATGGTAAAATCTGGTTTGGTTGGGGAAAATTTAATGCCAAAATCGGCACAATTAACGTGGTGGAGGAATCCTTAGACTATGGAGATAAACCCTATTTTATTCCTGACTGGGTGACGGGATGCAGTTTATTAATTAATTTCTCGAATTTTTCCACTTGTCCCCATTTTGATCCCGATTACTTTCTCTACTACGAAGACTTTGATTTTTCCCGAAGATACGCAAAACAAGGCTATTTAGTTGTTGTTACCAATCAGATTAAAATCATTCATGAACCATCTTCTATTACCCGTCGCTATGGTTATCTAAGACTAACTCATAATATCTATAGTTATCTTCTCAGTCTCGAAAAACATACGACTTTAACTATCCTTGTTTATCGCTTGCTGCGGATGAGTTTTATGTCTTTACTGATCCTTCCTATTAAACCCAAATTCTCCCTAGCCAAGTTACAGGGAATTCAACTCTATTGTCAAAGAATTATCACTAAACTGCGTCTAGGTTGAAACCCGTATTTTTGCCGCTTCAGGCAGCAGGTATTATTCTTACTAAATCCTGTGTAAAAGCTATAGGAGAGCGGGGAGCGGGGAGTAGTGGTGATGGTGAGCTATCTTGCTGATTTAGTCTGACAGGTCTAATGACCCGAAAAATCAGGAAAAGTGAGCGATTCATGTTAATTTTTATCTCAAATGTCGGGGTGAAGACCGGAAGCGCTCAGCGCGACGGGATGAAACCCCGACCAATATAAAAGAGCGAAGCACGACTAAGAAAAATCTTGGCACGGTTAAACTGAAAGGAACTAGAGACTTAAACTTTTACCCTATAGACCAAATTAAACGAGTTAGGATTGTTAAACGAGCAGACGGTTACTATGTCCAATTCTGCCTTAGCGTTGATATTCGGGAATAGGCAAAACCCTTAAGACCGACTAAAAGATGTGTAGGATTGGATGTAGGCTTAAAAGTTTTCTACGCTAATAGTGATGGGGAAACGGTAGAAATACCGCAATACTATCGCCAGGCAGAAAAAAGATTAAATCGTCTGACCCCCCCTTGCCCCAAGGAGGCCCTCTGGCGAATGTTGGATACGTCCTGTCAGATTAAGGAAACTCGATGAACCAAGAATCCCTCGCTTTTAGTGACGGGAGTGTCAATCCCCATCCCGACACCGCCCCCCTTAACCTTACCTGTGCCGTAGTCACGGTGAGCGATACTCGTACCCCAGAGACGGATAGGAGTGGCCAAATAATTCAAGAGTTACTAACTCGATCGGGTCATGATATCGGCCTATACTTAATTATCCCCGATCAACCCTTACAAATTCAAGCAATCTTACCAGAGATTAGTAATCAAAATCAGATAAAAGTCTTAATTCTCAATGGGGGTACGGGTATTGCTCCCAGAGACAATACCTATGATGCTTTAGTACCTTTATTAAGGATTACTTTGCCCGGTTTTGGCGAATTATTTCGTTATCTCAGCTATCAGGAAATTGGCTCCCGTGCCATGGCATCAAGGGCAATAGCTGGGGTTTATCAAAACTTATTAGTCTTTTCTCTCCCCGGTTCCACTAATGCCGTTAAATTAGCCCTAGAAAAACTGATTCTTCCCGAAATTTTACATCTGGTTAAACAGATGAATGGATAATTTATTGGGATTTGATCTGGGCGGAAATTTCTTGAAAACATACATCCCAAAAATAGCCAGCTAGATTCACAGCACTTAACAGTTTAGGAATTCCTTCACTTAGACTAGCAAAACCTTGATTTTTAATCTGGAGAAAATCGATAGCGATTGCCAAAGTTAAAAGTGCTAAAGCGATGATTAAAATTTGGTAATAAGTTTGTCTTATTCGCCGCCAAAATGCTAAACCATAAATCAGAATTGCGAGGGCATAAACGGAGATAGTCAAGAATTTGGGAATATTAAAATAGAGGAGAATAATATGAATTCTGAAGATTTCATTGATGGCAAAAAGTCCCGTTATTATGCCAGAAACAAGTAAAAAATGGCGAGAATTATTGAAACTTGCCTTGCGGGACAACAAAGTATAACTAAAAAGGCAAACAATCGGGGGCAGACAACAAAGCAATTGAAAAGAATGGGTTAATAAACCAGCGAGCGGAGTTGGGGGAGTAGCGGGAGGATAAAATAAAAGACTAGAGTGTAATTTTTCCCGATCAACCCCAGCAATCAAAGCTAAAATCAAGAGGAGAACGACAAGATTTATTTTCAGAAAATGCTGTTCTCGTGAGGACATAAGTATAGTAGTTTATAATTGTGGCTATTAACCACGGTATAATTCACAGAGTGCCGCTTTCTACCGATCTACATACCGAAGTGCCAAGGGTTTCCCTAATTGTGTTAAGGACAATTTTCTCGGTTTTCTATGCTCAATCAAAAAGAACTTTTGTGTTTATTACAATTGGCTAGTCCCATTTTACCCGTGGGGGCCTATAGTTATTCCGAAGGGCTAGAAACCCTCGTCGAAAAGGGGATTATCTCTAATAGTGCCAGCTTAAATGATTGGTTAGAGCGATCGCTTTGTCAAGGCTCGATTCGCTTAGAAACGGCTGTTTTGCTAAGGGTATATCGTTGTTTTTGTCAAGAGGATTTTACAAAACTTAATTATTGGGATAACTGGTTATCGGCAACGCGGGAAACAGCCGAATTAAGACAGCAAAGCTGGCAAATGGGGCGATCGCTGTTAAACTTATTGCGGGAGTTAGCACCGGCCAGAGATAATCTACCAGAACAGGCTAATTATGCCACCGCTTTTGCGATCGGGGCAAGTCATTGGCAAATTGGCCAAGAATTAGCGGTTTTAGGCTATTTACACAGTTGGGCAAGTAATTTAATCAATGCAGGATTGCGTTTAATTCCCCTTGGACAAACCCTAGGACAATCGCTTCTGATCGGTTTACAGCCCAGTTTATTAACAGCAACAGCAGATATTATCAGTTTAGCCGATGAAAACCTGAGCAGTTGGAGTTGGGGGCTAAGTTTTGCCAGTATGAACCACGAAACCCAGTATAGTCGTCTATTTCGCAGTTAGAAATTTAGGGAGAAGAGCAGGAGAATGACGTAAAAACCGAATAAGGTATAGTAAGATAAAAAAAAATCTTAGGTCCTAGTTCTCGCTTTCTGAGTGACTAAGGGTTTTAAGGAAAGATGCGAACACTCTACCTAGCCACAGTGTGCCAATGTTTAGTCAATCAGAAAAAATTCCCGTTTCGGTGTTAATTCCCGCCAAAAACGAGGAATCTAACCTTCCCGCCTGTTTAGAGAGTGTTGCTAGGGCTGATGAAGTGTTTGTCGTCGATTCCCAAAGTAGCGATCGCTCGATCGAAATATCTACCAACTATGGGGCTAATGTAGTCCAATTTTATTTTAATGGTCGTTGGCCGAAAAAGAAAAACTGGTCCCTCGATAATCTGCCTTTTCGCAATCAATGGGTATTAATCGTCGATTGTGATGAGAGAATCACCCCCGAACTATGGGACGAAATCGCCACCGTGATCCAAGATCCCGACTATAACGGTTATTATCTCAATCGTCGCGTCTTCTTCCTCGGACAGTGGATCCGTTATGGTGGCAAGTATCCCGACTGGAATCTGCGTTTATTTAAACATAAGTCGGGCAGATACGAGAATTTAAACACGGAAGATATCCCCAACACGGGAGATAACGAAGTTCATGAACACGTTATCCTTGATGGCAAGGTGGGATATCTGAAAAATGATATGCTGCACATCGATTTCCGCGATATCTATCATTGGTTAGAAAGACATAATCGTTATTCCAACTGGGAAGCGCGGGTTTATTACAATATTCTCACGGGTAATGACGAAAGCGGCACGATCGGAGCGAACCTGTTCGGTGATGCGGTGCAGAGAAAACGTTTTTTAAAGAAAATTTGGGTAAAACTGCCCTTTAAACCGCTGCTGCGCTTTATTCTCTTTTATGTTATCCGTCTCGGTTTCTTGGATGGCAAAGCCGGTTATATCTACGGTCGTCTTTTGAGTCAGTACGAATACCAAATAGGGGTTAAATTGTACGAATTACGGCAATTTGGCGGTAAATTAAACGTTAATGCCCAGGCTAATCCCCCGGTTAAACCCTCGGAACCTCAACCCGCAGAAATGATTAAATAAGTCCTATGTCCCCAGAAATCCGCACCGATGAGGAAGCGTGGCTAGATCTGCGTACCTACGATCAATCTTGGTTCGATCGCGGTCGTTCTAATCCAATTATCCTACTTTGGTGGTTAGTACAGGGGATTCTTTTCCCCCTTAGTTTGCACCAGATGGATAGCTTTCGCTGCGCTATTTTGCGACTATTCGGGGCTAAAATCGGCCTTGGGGTGAAAATTCGCCCGACGGCAAGGGTTTCTTATCCTTGGAAAGTGGCGATCGGCGATTATACTTGGATTGGCGATGATGTGGTGATTTATAGTTTAGATAACGTTACCATCGGCAGTCATTGTGTGATTTCTCAAAAATGCTATCTCTGCACTGGCAGTCACGATCCCTGCGATCGCTCTTTTGGCTTAAAAACCACTCCCATCCTCATTGGTAATGGTACTTGGATCGCGGCCGATTGTTTCCTGGCTCCGGGGGTAAAAATTGGCTCTAATGTTGTTATTGGGGCAAGAAGTAGCGTATTTGCCGATATTCCCGCTCAAAAGGTCGCTTGGGGCAGTCCCTGTCGTCCTCAATACGATAGAAAGATGAATTCTTATAGTAGTTAAGCTTAAGAGGCATTTTATCTCAAATGTCGGGGTGAAGACTCAAATCAGCAACGCCTAAATCAGCCATTTGTTCGTCCTAAAGTCGAAAGTCTTGCTCATAGGATACCGTCATTGATTTATCTCTTTCTAAGCTCAATTAACATTACATTAATAATCCGCCAAAAGTGAGAGCCTAAAAACGGATGTGGTGTCATCGAAAATTTTGGGTCTGAAACCCCGTCGTTCTACGACGGCTTTACTGTTAAATATGAGCATCGTTTACGAAATATATGCTAAAATGTGAGACATGGAAAAGCTATCGCTACCGATTTTACCCCACACCCGAACAAGAGTCGCTATTGCGGCGCACTTTGGGCTGTGTAAGATTGGTTGACAA
>NZ_SFBV01000064.1:0-7781 GCF_007095585.1 Microcystis sp. M_OC_Ca_00000000_C217Col | reverse complement strand
CAGCCATTTATGAATGTTTGAATGATGCCCATTTGAAACATAAAAAAGAACTGGATTCCTTGCTGACTCTACGATTTCAGAAGTTTAATAAATCTCAGATTATGAACGTCTAAAGTATAACCCATCCTACAAATAATTTGCCTCCCTACTTAAGCTGTTGACTATCTAAATTACTCGTTAAGATTGCAGGGGAGCAGGGAGAGGCAGTTTGAGCATTTGTACTAAAATTTCCAATACGGAGTTTAAATTCAGTACAGCTTACAGTGCTTATGCCCAGAATTTGACCTATATATGCTCGAAAAACTTGAAAAGACCGCTACGCCGTTTTACCTAAGTTTATGACCTGGGTTAACCAGGTGGGAACTTATATTACGCGTTTCTGTTTCCGAGTACAAGCTCGGTTTACTACCACACGAATTGGTTATTTGCTCCCTTATCACAATCAAGCATAGATCAAAAAACTTGAAAGGCAGTCACCAACGTAGAAGCCCGATTTGTTTTCATCATAGCATTTTTTTTTCTCAGAGGCAAGAGGGGAGATTCAGTGATCAGTGATCAGTTATCAGTGATCAGATTTGAGTTTTCAGTTTACTTTTTACCGATCACAGCCAAAAAGCCTGCCAAAACCCAGCAATTCCCAGTAGATCCGTATGGGGGAAGTTCAGCTAAAAGAAGTTTGAAACGCTTGCTTGGCAATGCTTTGAAAATTTCATGGCTATTTGGGCAACCCGAATGTCCTGCTAAGAATAAGTTTCGGCTTTTGTGTCAATCTGCGCGATCATGGGGCGATCGCCCAAAGAGGCAGCCTCTCCCGCCACTGCCATCTGCACCATATTTTGAAACAGGTCTGTCAATGAAATTCCAGCAGCCTGAGCCATCATTGGAATGACGCTTTTCTGAGCAAACGAACAATACAAACCTGCTTCTAAAAACCACGGCTGTCCGTGTGGATCGATCCGAAAATCAAACAAACTGTAATGCCGACAGCCCAAAGCAACGTGACATTGTTTTGCGAGCGCCCAAACTCGCTGAGTCACTGGATCCCTAGGATCAACAATCCACGCCTTGGTTTTCTCCTTAGCAGCACAATCCAAACTACCATCTTCATTTTGCTTGAGTTTATCTGCATAAGTCCGAATCGGATGAGTTTCGGGATTCACGGCGTACTCTTCTAGCGGCAAGCAAACTAACTCGCCCGCTTGCACAATCACCCCACAGCGAACTTCTCGACCCAGTTCGATAAACTCCTCAACTAAGACTTCATCTGCATACTCAAAGGCAGTTGCTAAAGCAGCATCTCCATCGGTGTCTGTTGTAACTAAACTCAAACCCAATGAATTATCGGAATGGTTCGGCTTAATAATCGACGGACGGGATACAGATAAGCAATCGCCTCGATGCAGAACCTTGCCAGCGGGCACGGTCACCCCGGCTGCGGAGACAACCGCTTTCGTCTTTGCCTTATCTGCGGCTAACGCCATTAGCTCAGCCGAATTTCCCACATAGGGAATTTTGAGCAGATCGAATAGCGCACGGTACTGAGTCATTCCGGGCAGGCAGAACATTTGGGGTACCATCACATCGATCGGTCGTTGAATTAAAACCGCGACCGCTTCAGGGACTGAAACTGAGGGAGTCTGGGCGATCTCGGCATTGTCTAAAGATTTGGGAAACCGCCACCTCAAATCTGGCGACACGTAGGCAATGTGGAACTCATAGAGGTCTGGATTCGCCGTATTTTGTAGACAATCTTGGGCATAGAGTCGCGACAACTCACAGTAAAAATCGCTCACAGCAGAGCCAACTAGATGCAAAATCTGCAATTTTTCCATGCTCTAGTCTCCTCCCAGTTCAACAAGCTTGCCAATGTTGAAGTCAATCCGAATCCATTCACTGCCGCGCCGAAAACTTCCCAGCAGTAATAGCGGAATCTGCCAATGATGCACCATTAAAAAAGGGAGGGGATCGTCCCACTCAAAGATGGCATCTTTGCCGTTGACGAGAATCTGTAATCGTTGCCTGAGCATCTTTGGAGAAAGTAGCTGGGTTAGCAATCTCCAAACTTCGTGATAAGTCCAATAGGTTGGGCGGCTAGAGGCAAGTGGCTGAGCCATCTGGGGGAGTGGATGTAGATTTAGATAAGCCTGTGCTACATCAGGATGGTTGTAGAACATCGTGATGGCAGAGTGTGTGCGCGGATTGCATTCGATCGCATAAACCTGTCCATCATCTGCTGCCTGAATGAAGTCGAAAGACACTTGTCCCGTAAGGTTCAGCCCCTTGACAAAGGCGAGAATCCACCGTTCAATCTCAGAATGATCAACGTGTTCGTAGTTGACCTGAAACGCTGAAGACTTGCAGCAGCAGTGAAGCTGCACGTGTCCTTGACGAACAGTACTATGGGTACAATATTCTTGCCCTGGAATATACTCCTGCATAATCCAGGGATTTGCTTCAGAAATGGGCAGCGATCGCACAAAAGTCGCCGTTTCCTCAGCGGTCGGACGGGGCAACTGCGTCAGATCCAATCGCCGCACTGAATCGTAAGGAATGCTTTTGAGGATATAGGGACGCTTTGCCTTACTAAAATCAAAGTCAATCACCTGCTGAGGATGGGTGATGCGATGGGATTTTGGCACGCTTAACCCTAGGGTTCCTGCGGCGATCGCAAAGGCGTACTTATCATCCAGTTGCTTGAGCCTCTCCACATCCACATGCATGACGGTGCAATGGGGCGCAAGCATTTCGGCAATGAGCGCATCATAATAACTGGCAACGGGGCTACAAACGGGAACGTAAACAGTAACGTTTTCTTTTTGCACAATCTCCAGTAATGCCTGAGCATACTGGGACGATTGCGGTTTGGGTATGGTGTAGAACCGATCAACGCACCGAGAAAAGCGGTGTCCGGTTAACCAGTACTTGTGCATCTCCACTAGGATGACTCGGTGCCCTGCTTTGTGAAATGATCGCGCAAGCTGCAAGGCTTTAGTCATCTTGCCGCCGCTAATGAGAACCGTTTGCGGATTTACCGTGGTTGAACGCAAAGCGCTCGCTACGCGAGATCGCGCCGGGCGAAGAACTAGCGATCTCAGCAAAGCAATCGACACGAGGGTAACGTTGAACGGCAATGCCAGCAGCAGCAAAGTAAGAGTGGCAAGGGTTTTTAAGCGCGATCTCACCCCGATGCTGCCCGCACTGACCGCTGGCTCAGAGAGAAGCTTAACGGGAGCGGTTTTTATCATAGGTTTAAGTGGGCGGATTAATGGACTACATACGCCGAATCAAGGTCAAGCCGTCTCGCAGAGGTAGCAGGACTTGCTCAACTCGTGGATCGTGGCTCAGGGTTTGGTTGAACTGTGCGATCGCCTTGCCATTGGGCGTAGGCGTTTCCGAGAGATAGGGCTGCCCCTGCATCAAAGTATTGTCCGCACAGATTAACCCGTTTGGAGCTAACAGCGAGGTAGTCAAGAGCAGATTGAGGTAGTCGATGTAACCTGCTTTATCGGCATCAATAAAGACTAGATCGAACACCTCTCCTGCCTCTGCAAGCTGCTTCAGGGTTTCAAGAGCAGGCGCCACCTTGACTACGATTTTGTGTCCGGCCGTCGACTCGTTAAAACACTGCCGCGCAAATTCAGCCACATAAGCATCAACTTCACAAGCCACGACCTGTCCATCGCTGGGCAATGCCTCTGCCATCGCTAGAGCCGAATAGCCCGTAAACATGCCAATCTCTAGCACCCGTTGCGCTTGCGTCAAATGCACCAGAAATTTGAGCATTTGACCTTCCACATGCCCCGATAGCATTTCCTGCTCTAGCTGGCGCACTGTTTCACCATCCGTAAATCGCTTGCTCCAGTCCTCCGCTTGAGTCCGTTGCACCAAGGCAGCCAAGGCAGGCGATTCGGGTGTCGTACAAACATCCAAATACGGGTCGAGTCCGCAAGCTAGGGCACAGACTTGCTGCAATTCAGCTTTGAAAACCGGATCAAGCCCATCGATCGACTCGGCGCGACCGACCAAGGCTGCTAACTTCGCTGAGATAATTCCAACGGGCGTAACGGGTCTCATACGCCTGCTCCCTCTAAGGCTGGCTCGAGGCGCACGTACATATCCTCACCATTGCCCTGACGAGGATAGTTTTGAGCGATCGCTCGGTGAACCGCTAAGGCCTTGTCCAACTCAGATCGCGTTAGGTCGTTCATAAACACGCATTGCCCAATCGGGCGGGGAGCCGCTGCTCGCTGCAAACCATCGCGAGTCCGCGTAATTGCTTCGGTCGCTTTCCACAGGAGTTCTGGGGTGAGATAGGGGCTATCGATCGCCAGCCCCAATCGGCTCATTAAGCCTAAAATGCGATTGCGGTCTTCAACCGAAATATAGCCGCGCAACTGGGCGATTGTCGCCGTAAATGCCATATCAATGTTGACGCTATGACCGTGCAACATCGGGGGTTCTGGCGTTAATTCTAGCGTCGGACTCCAGGTATGACCGTAAGCAATCACTCGATCCAAATCTAGCTCATGCAGGTTGGGCACCTCTAGCTCTAACATGGCTTGAATTGCCTTGTAAGTCAGACGGTGCCCTACAGCTTGCAACTCAGGGGTGCCATTCAGATAGCCAAAACGGCTGTGCAGCAATGCCGCACCATGTTCTTCTAGCAGCTCAAAGATTTCTTGATTGCCCACAACTGCAATCTTGATTAACTCTGCCATTCCGTTGCGAATTTGATCGATCGGCAAAGTTCCCAAAAATGAGAAATCAAGAATCACCTTTTGAGAGGCATGATACGCACCAAGACGATTCTTTAGTTTGCCGTGATTGACAGCAACCTTAATCGCCACGCTAGCATCAATCAAGCCAATCAAGCTTGTGGGCACGCGAATGTAGTTGGTTTTGCGACGATAGGCAGAACAAGCGAACCCAGCAACATCGGTCGTGAGTCCGCCACCCACAACCAAAACAGGCTCCTTACGCACCAGTCCAAAGTCGGCAAACGCATCGACAATCTTCTCGAAAGTTCTCAGAGTCTTTTCAGGCTCTTTGATACTGACTTGAAAAACAGTCAAATCGATTTGATAGTGAGCGAAGTACTGATCGATCTGCTGGCGATACAAACCGTAAACAGTTTGATCAATCACCATCAAGCAGCGTCTGAATGGTGCATAACTTTCGGCAATTTCGGGATTCCCAATTTTGAAAGCACCGTTTACATAGAGCAAACTGAAATCAATCTTTTCGTAGCCTTGAATATGAAAGGCACAATCTGTGGACGTAAAAGTAGCCTTGATGCCTGCCATAAGGTTTCATTCTGAGATTCTGTTACAAAGGTAACAGAATCTCAGAATTTATTCAACATCTTCTGCCAAAACCCAGCAATTCCCAATTCAAACGGTAGCACAGAATACAGAACCAGTCTTACTCTTGCCTTTCAAAATGGAGTGAAGGGTTTGAACAGTGGGTTTCGGGGGAATGGAAGTCAAACAACTGGGTTTTATGGGGATGCTGAGCTATTTCCAGCTAGTTATCCCTGGGATAACTGAGCCTCGAAGTGCCAGCAATGCTACCCGCTACAGTCTGAAAGACGCAATATTAGGGGCATTCGCCGCCTTTTTTCGCCAGAATGAATCATTTCTAGAAGATCAGCGTCAACTTAATAGTTATTGTGGACGAGATAATGCTCAAAGTCTGTTTGGTTTGGTCAATATCCCGACAGTAGAGCAGACGCGGAACATCCTCGATGGAATAGCCGCAAAGCATCTTTTTCCCCTGTTCAGATGGATTGATCAAGGGCTGAAAGACCAAGGCTATTTGAGGGGGTTTGAGGCGTTGGATGGCAACTTACTCGTCGCCCTAGATGCTACTCAGTACTATAGTTCAGAGAAAATTAGTTGTCCTTATTGCTCAAGCCGCACCTCAAAACAGGGAAAGATAACCTATCAAATCAGGAGAAAGGTAAAATTGGCTAAAGATTTAGTTTATCAAGCAGCCAAAAATGCTTTGATCAAAGATAATTGGTTAATTACTCATGACCCTTATACGATAAGTTTTGGAGGGGTGAATATGGCTGTTGATTTAGGCGCAGAAAAGCTGATTGCTGCGACTAAAGATCATCAAAAGATTGCCGTAGAAATTAAAAGTTTTTTAGAGGGGTCTTCAGCGATCTCAGAATTTCATACTGCTCTAGGACAATTTATTAATTATCGGGCGGTTTTAAAGAGAAAAGATCCAGATAGAGTCTTGTTTTTAGCTATTCCTAGTTTTACTTACGACACTTTTTTCTCTTTAGATTTTACCCAATTGATGATGAGAGAAAACCATTTAAAATTAATTATTTTTTCGCCAAGTCAGGAGGTAATTTTAAGATGGATAAATTAGCAAAATATCGTCAATTAGTCAAAAATATTCTCTCAGAATATACTCAATATAAACCCACTGGTAATGATTTAGAGATTCAAGCTATTTTTGATGAACAAAAAGAACATTATCAGGTCGTTACTTTTGGGTGGGAAGGCGAAAAGTATGTACATTATTGTCTTATTCATATTGACCTCAAGTCTGATAAAATTTGGATTCAATGGAATATGACAGAACAAGATATTGCTGAAGATTTAGTTAAACTAGGTGTTCCTAAAAAAGATATTGTCATTGGCTTTCATCCTCCTATACTTCGTCAATTGACCGATTATGCAGTAGGATAAATTAGTTTATCCTACTGCAATTAATCCCAGTTAGTTGTCTGGTTCTTGGGGGTTATCTGTGGGTGATTTTGCTTTTTTTGATAGGATACCTTTTACTTTTATTGCGGCTAAACCTAGTCCGAGTAATCCTAGACCAAAGACATTAGAAGCCTCAGGAACACTCTTTGGAGGCTGAGAAGCGATAGATCCATACTGCAAATGATCTATACTGATACCTACACTTATTAAAGTTTGGGAAATAAATGGATATCTTTGAAATTCCTTCTGGATTTATAACTCCGAAGAAACGATCGTCACCCGTGGTTCCATCAAATCTTCCATAAAATCAGGATTACCAATTAAAACGGGTAATCCACTGGCACTAGAGGCTGTTACACCCGGAGTATTTAGAAGACCATCTTCAAAGTTTTCAAGATAGAAATAGTTAAAATTTACACTCTTAAAGGGGCTATCATTAAAGCTTAAGTAGGGAGTCGGTCCCAAGATAATAGGAACCGCATTGGCAACCTGACTTTCTAAAGTTATGAAACCTAGAGATATCGTAGCAGTTACGACAACCATTTTAGATACGATGATCATTGCATTTTGACGATTCATGATGAATTTTCTCCTTGATTTGATTACTTCAAAACTTTGACAATCGAACTCAGCCCTAATTAAATTTGAGACCTTAATTGTGGAGGACTGATTTTCTCCAGATATGCTGGCAAATCATCCAGAGAAAGCAATGTCAAAAAACTTAACTTAGTTTTATTGATTTTCTCCAAAAAACCTAACACCTTACCCTCAGACATCTCAGCATTAATCTCCACAAAAACATAACCAACTCTGTCCGTTGACACTCCCATCGCGCTCATGCGAAGGATTCTTGGTTCATAGAGTTTCCTTAATCTGGCAGGACGTATCCAGCCAAACCAGAGGGAATCTCTCCCCAAGCGTATTAGTTTCGGTGTGTCCCACCGTACTTAGTCCCTTTTTGAGAATGATTAAAGTCAGTAAGAGAGTCGCCTCTCCTACTGCTCTACAAAACGGAACGTGACAATTTCTCGTCATTCCGCTCCTCAACTACACGGGGTT
>NZ_SFBV01000063.1:0-9318 GCF_007095585.1 Microcystis sp. M_OC_Ca_00000000_C217Col | reverse complement strand
AATGACACTATCTGTTAAAATCAGGTTAGCGATCACTATACAGCCAACTCTACGGAATCGCTCTACTCCAGATACAGTCAACGGTACAGCCATTTTCAAGTCAAAAATGTACCCAGTAGTCTCTTTTCAATTTTTTCTTAGAAGCGACCTGCAGTAAGGGTTTTGTTAATTTTTTAGTATTTATGTATGGGGGAAGTCCAGTTAAAAAAGTAAATTCTAGTTGAAAATTTCATATCTCTTAAAGAAAAAAATAAAGCTATTCATCAAAAAAAACTAAAAATTTTGTTAGAATTTTATCTGAATTTATGAGTTGAAATCGATTTTTCATGAACAGAGTTCTTAAAACCTGTCTATCTCCAGCATTGGATGATAATTATCTGTTAAAAAAAAATGCTTCGACACAAGTTCTCTATTTATAAGTACCTAGGCAAAATTATTTACACATGACGATCATTGCCCCGTAAGGGTTTTAGCTCGATCGGGCAGGTAATTAATTTTGCATGACTACTTAGCATTTCCTGTTCGCAAGAGGTACATTAAGTACCTAGGCAAAATTAATTACACATATCCATCCCCGATCTTGCCTCTTGCCTCTTGCCTCTTGCCTCTTGCCTCTTGCCTCTTGCCTCTTGCCTCTTGCCTCTTGCCTCTTGCCTATCTTCACTTCACTAGGAAATTAATTTTGCACGACTACTTATCGATATTAAAAAGCTTAATCAGCAAAAGTTTAAATGTACCACATAGGGCAATACCTCTCGGTTAAGGATTTTTTAGGGCTTCTCGCCTACGGGATCATAAGGGTTTCAGTCTCATTGTGAACGCACGAATGACGTTATCCGAGAAGTATTGCCACACAGGGGTGAAAACCGCTATAAATAAGAGAATTTTATCTGATTTTTTTCAAAATGAGGATTGCTGTCATAGAATAAGTAGTCATGCAAAATTAATTACCTGCCCGATCGAGCTAAAACCCTTACGGGGCAATGATCGTCATGTGTAAATAATTTTGCCTAGGTACTTACCTCATTAGGTTATACTTCACCTTGACGAGAAGGGCTTGAAGTTTTATAAAAAACAAAAACCGCCCCTGATACTTGTACATATTTATCAAGCTTTTTATATAATTCTTAATATTCATCTCGTTTTTGCCCTCCTCGGTTTTCTCGATCGAATCGCTAAAATAATTAGAGGTTTTTGTTTTTGATGTCAGTCCATGAGTGAACCCGTTACCCTTGAGGATATTTACCAGCTATTCCGCGCTTCGGCCGAGGAATTTGATCGCCGTTTAAGGGAAAGCGATCTTCGTCGAGCGGAAATGGAACGTATCTTTGCCGAAGCGAAATTAGAAAACGAGCGCCGGGCTGCCGAACTTGAGCGCCAAGCTGCCGAAGCGAAATTAGAAAGCGATCGCCGGTCTGCTGAAGCCGAGCGCTCGATGGCAGAACTGAAACGCACCGTAGAACGAACCAGCAAAGCGGTAGATAGTCTCACCACTCGCTGGGGTCGATTTGTGGAGGAATTGGTAGAACCGGCGGTTTTACGGCTTTTTCAGGAAAAAGGCATTGATATTAAAGAAGTTTATCCCCGCGCTAGAGTCAAGCGTCAAGGTATCGCCATGGAAATTGATATCCTAGGGGTGGATGATACAGAACTCGTTTTAGTCGAATTACTACCTAGATTTTCTCAAGATGATGTGGATGAATTTATTGAAAAATTGACTCGTTTTAAAATCGCTTTTCCCCATTATCAAAACTATCGAGCTTACGGTGCAGTGGCAGGAATTGAAATCAACGAGGGAATTGATCGCTATGCTTATAGAAAAGGTTTATTTGTGATTAAACCCTCTGGGGATACGGTGGCAATTATTAATGATGCTGACTTTCAACCGAACACTTGGTAAAGAGATATAATTAGGCATTATTAGGTAGGTGTTAAATCCCCCCGTCTATCGACACCCCCTGTCAGTCCATGAGTGAACCCGTTACCCTTGAGGATATTTACCAGCTATTCCGCGCTTCCGCCGAGGAGTTTGATCGCCGTTTAAGGGAAAGCGATCTTCGTCGAGCGGAAATGGAGCGTATCTTTGCCGAAGCGAAATTAGAAAACGAGCGCCGTGCCGCCGAAGCGAAATTAGAAAGCGAGCGCCAAGCTGCCGAAGCGAAATTAGAAAACGAGCGCCGTGCCGCCGAAGCGAAATTAGAAAACGAGCGCCGGGCTGCCGAACTTGAGCGCCAAGCTGCCGAAGCAAAATTAGAAAGCGATCGCCGTGCCGCCGAAGCCGAGCGCTCGATGGCAGAACTGAAACGCACCGTAGAACGAACCAGCAAAGCGGTAGATAGTCTGACCACTCGCTGGGGTCGATTTGTGGAGGAATTGGTAGAACCGGCAGTTTTACGGCTTTTTCAGGAGAAAGGCATTGATATTAAGGAAGTTTATCCCCGCGCTAGAGTCAAGCGTCAAGGCATCGCCATGGAAATTGATATCCTAGGGGTGGATGATACCGATCTCGTGGTGGTGGAATGTAAATCGAGATTATCTCAAGATGATGTAGATGAATTTATCGAAAAATTGACTCGTTTTAAAATCGCTTTTCCCCATTACAAAAACTATCGAGCTTACGGTGCAGTGGCAGGAATTGAAATCAACGAGGGAATCGATCGCTATGCTTATAAAAAAGGTTTATTTGTGATTAAACCCTCTGGGGATACGGTGGCTATTATTAATGATGCTAACTTTCAACCGAACACTTGGTAAAGAGATATAATTAGGCAGGAGAGCAAAAAGATGGAGTTGTGATAGATTAAGTCTAGACAACCGCAATAAAATAAACAGGAGAATTTTTATGACTCGTTTAGTGGAATTTACCTCAGAAGAGGGGACTATTTACATTGAGGTGGATGAAAAGTTACCCTTACCCAAACCGAAACCAGAAGATGAACTTATTAGTCTAACAGATGAAATAGCTGTTAAAGCCGCTCAGTCTTTTGAAGACGCATTAAATGGCATAAAACCCGTGGCAAATGCCATAATTAATAAGGTTAAAAGTTTGAATGAACCGGCCGATCAGGTAGAGGTCAAGTTTGGGATAAAAATGACTGTTGGACTAGGGGCTATTATTGCATCTGGCAGCGCCGATGTTAACTATGAAATTACCCTAAAATGGGATAACAAGGAAAAAAATAAGCAATCATCTACTCAATGAGGACTTAGATAAAAATAATGGTTGCATCTCTAGAATTTTCTGTGGTTAGAATTTATAAGCAACGACAAAATAAAGATGATAAAATAGAAATTGTTGGGGCAGGATTTCTAATATCATCAGAATACTTGATTACCTGCGCTCATGTTGTTAATAAATCATTAAAACTAGAAGTGACATCTCCTGAGAAACCCACTGATATTATTGAGTGTGATTCTCCTATCATTGCATCGGGTACATCTTTAGAAGCAACCGTAGAAGTTTGGCATCCAGTTAAATTTAACAGCCATGATCCGCAAGATATTGCTATCTTAAGATTAAAATATTCAGTTCCTTCACAAGCTCAACCAGTTTCTTTAATTACCTCTGAAATAGGAGATTTATCTGATCATAATTATAAAGCTTATGGTTTTTCCAGAAACGAAGGTGTCTGGTCTGATGGTAAGATAATAGGTCATATTGCTAACAACAAAATTCAGATAGAAGATACTAAAAGCACAGGATATGCTGTAGAAGGTGGGTTTAGTGGGACAGCTATCTGGGATGAGCAATTGGGGGGAGTAGTGGGGATGGCAGTAATGGCTGATAAGGAAAAAATGTTTGCAAAATCTGCATTTTTTATTCCTACTAATGTTCTTTTAAAAGCTTGGAAGAAGTTGCTAGATATAGCACAAATAGCAGGAAAAATTCCTGAGATTATCTCCTCGATTAGATGTATATTTGAAAACAAGAGTTATCAAGATCAACTTAATACAGCTTATGAAAATTTAGTAATTGAAGTGAGGGATCATTTAGTGGATTTACCTAGAGTAATTCCTTCCTCTTGGTCTGATTTTATAGAAATAATCTATCAATTAGATGAAAGATATTTGACCTATGCTTCTCAATCAAAATTTTCTTGGTTAGAAATATTTATTGGCTATTTAATCATTCAGTTAAACTTAACAGATGCTCTGGCAAAGTTATTAAAAGAATGGCTAAAAAAATATCAAACCAAATGGGAAGTTTTAATCAATACTTTAGAAAATAATCTTAATCATCGCTCACAAAATATCGCTCAAAAATCAACAGACAAAAATCCCTGCTTATTTGTTACCCTTACAGAGGAAAACAAATCTTTAATGCTGAGAGCTTGGATTGTTAAAGATATCAACAATTATCATCCCACAGAAAAAGAACCTCAAAAACGTGGAGAATATCAATCTTTAACACCCAATGAAGGAATAAGTCTGGGTAATCATCTCCAAGAAAATGAATTGATTAATCACCTAAAAAAATTTAAACGAGAATCAGAAAATATCTGTCAATCTTCCCTAGAAAAAGTTCAATTTTTTCTTCCCTATAGATTTATTGAAAAAGAGATTAAACCGATTGATTTATTTTCAATTGATGAAGTGGCAACAGCTACAGGCTGCGATCCTCATCATTGGGGAGTCGATCATGAGATAATCATGAGATTTTCAGAACGAATAACAGCCGAAAATATCAACAATCAACAAACCTATTTATGGATCAAAAAATGCCAACTTTTTCGGAATATACAGCAGCAAAATCTCACCCAAATTTTAAAGTGTGAAGAAGAAATCAAAAAACTGATCGAATCAAACAATCAGCAAACAGTTATTTTTAAAAAACCTCTGGCAAATAATGACCATCCGAATAAAATACTCAAATATCATAAATTTAACAATGTTATCGGTTCAAGGTTAACTAATCTCAGTCAAGAAAACTCCTTAGAGTTAAAAAATATTCTAGCCATTTTATACGAAACTGGAATCCCTTTATCTCTGTGGATACGACCCGATGCTAACCAAGAACTTAACTGTCAGGAAAAATTAGACCCTATCTGTCAATGTCCACTAGAGAAATTACCAGAAATAATTAAAAATAGACGTTCTGCGGCTTGGTTAGAAGATAATCATATTGGGAATCATTTATCATTACTTTGGGATGACTACCAGCTTGTTCCCCCCAACTATCCACTTTTGATGCCATAAATTGAATCATGAAAGACTGGAAAATTTTTAAAGGAAATCAGGCTCCCACAGACGCTTGGACATTACCAGACCCTCCCAGCTGGCGACCTTTTGGCAAAGAAAAGCAACCGGGAGAAAGTCGTCGTAAGCATCGGGGAGAAACCTTTCTAGTGCGCGACGAAGAAATTAAAATGGTCAATGCAGCCTTGTATTTACGGCGACCTTTATTAGTAACTGGCAAACCAGGGACAGGAAAGTCATCTCTTGCCTATAAAGTCGCCCAGGAATTAAAATTAGGAGAAGTATTATACTGGCCGATTACCACCCATACTACCCTAAAAGACGGACTTTATAACTATGATGCGATCGGTCGATTACAGGAAGTTAAATTACTGGAACGAGAGCAAAAAGAATTAACCCCAGAAGAACGAAAAGACCAATTAAAACAGATTGAAAAATATATTACCCTTGGACCCTTGGGAACCGCACTATTAGAGTCGGAAAAGCCAAGAGTACTGTTAATTGATGAAATTGATAAGAGTGATATCGATTTACCCAATGATTTACTCACCTTATTTGAAGAAGGACGCTTTGAAATTCCCGAATTAGTTAGGCTAAAAGGAGAAGTGGATGAGGTTAATGTCCGCACTGCTTATACCGATACAACCGACATCACCCAGAAAGATATAAAAACAACTATAAAAGATGGTTTAGTTATCTGTAACGCTTTTCCTTTTGTGATTTTAACTAGCAATGGAGAACGAGACTTTCCCCCACCTTTTTTGCGTCGTTGTCTCCGTTTAACTATGAAAGAACCGGAAAAACCCGACTTAATTAAAATAATTGAGGCACATTTAGAAGAAACAATTGCTAATAATCCAGACATCGATAAACTTATTGATAACTTCATTCAAAAGCGCAATTCACAAACCCTAGCCACGGATCAATTACTTAATGCTATTTTTATGGTCAAAAAAGGAGCTATACCAACTGAAGATGACCTGATTAATCAACTTTTGAAAGATTTGGGGAGGGTAGAAGATGAGTGAATCCCCATCCAATTCATCAATTAAAAAACTATTAGATTATCTAGAGCAAACAGGATTACTTGAACAGTTACAACTCAGTGATGAAGATGTAGCTGATAGTATCTGGTTGGCCTTACAAATGGGTGTTGAAGACTTGCAATTACCGCCAATATTTCCAGAAAATAAACAGCCAATAGATTCATCAACTTCTAATCAAATAGAGGAAAATTTAGAGGAGATTCCAGAAGATAACCTATCAAAATCTCAGCCAAATGTCGATATTATTACCGAAGAATCTCTCCCCAAAGAAATAGAAAAAACTACCCCAATCCAAGACTTTCCTTTTCAAGTTCCTGCTGCCGCTGCACTACAGACAGCACTCTTTATTAGTCGCGCTTTGCGTCCTTTCATGGGAAAAGTTCCCTCAGCAACTAAAACGATTTTAGATGAAGAAGCAACCGCTTCTTTTATTGCAGAAAGGGATATTTGGCTACCCGTGACTAAACCCCAACCGGAACGCTGGTTAACCCTCGAATTAGTAGTAGAAGAATCTAGATCCTCTTTCATTTGGCGAGAATTAATTAATGAGTTACAAAATCTCTTAGAAAATCAAGGAGCATTTAAAACCGTCAGAGTTTGGCAACTATCAACCTCAAATAATCAAGAATTACAGTTAGTAAGACGCAGAAAAAAAGGTAAACCGGGACAACGTTATCACCCCCATAAAGAACTTATTCATCCCAGGGGACGGGGATTAGTTTTGCTAGTAAGTGATTGTGTCTCTCCTCTCTGGCAAAAAGCCTTAATTCATCCTTGGTTAAAAGATTGGTCAGAAAAACAACCCACCGCTATTCTGCAACTTTTCCCCGAAAGATTATGGAATAGTACCCAACTAGGACGGGGACGTAAACTCTTTACCACTGCTTTAACTGCTGGTGTTCCCAATCCGAAATTAATCTTAAAAAATTATCCCCAATGGCTACCGATTAACTGGCAAAATACCCTTCTTATTCCCGTAATCACGTTAGAAACAGAAGTCCTCAAACAATGGGCAAAAGTTGTCGCTGGGTCAGGTAATGCTCAGATTTCCGCTTTTTTATTTGATTTAGAATTTATTAAACAACAAATTATTGAAATTTCCCCTATATCCAGAGAGGAAAATAAGCAAGACAGTGAGGATAAAAACAGCATTAAAAATAAGGCCGAGGCAATAGTCGAGCGATTTTTTGCCACCGCTTCCGAACCAGCCAAAAAATTAGCAAAAATGATGGCAGCTGCCCCGGTAAGTATGCAGGTGGTCAATCTTATTCGTAAAACTCTTTTAAACGAAGTGCGTCCCGTTCATGTGGCAGAATTTTATATGGGAGGTTTATTAAAACCGATTGTAGAAAATGAAGAAGGACAGTATCGAGTCTATGACTTTTTACCCGGGGTACGTCAAGTCTTAAATGATGCTATCGGTAGGCGACAAACTATCAAGGTACTCGATGCTATTTCCCAATATATTGCTGGGGAAATTAAAAGTCCTATCCGCAGTTTTGTCGCTTTATTAACCCTACTACCCACCTTTCCCCCAGAACAAAGAGAAAAAATTCTTCCCTTTGCTCAAGTCAGCATCGAAGTCTTACGCAATCTGGGGGGAGAATACGCAGAATTTGCCGAAGAAATCGCCGTTAATATTTCTAATCCCCCTCCAATCCCTCAACCCTCGCCACCTCCCTTAAAAACCTCTATCTTTGATGTTGCCACCATCGAAATCCTAGAAACCCGTACCTTTGAATTTACCCTAGCAACCATAGAACGTCAGTATCAAAATCCTTTTAAACGAGAAAAATGGGTAATTAAAAAGGAAAAAAGGCGAGCAGAAGGCATTGTCGAAAAACTAGCGGAGGGAGTCGAATTGGAATTGATGGAAATCTCTGGCGGCACATTTATGATGGGAACCGAAGACGAGGAAATCGAAAGACTGGTGAAAAAATTTGGTTGGGATGGATTTAGACGAGAAAAACCCCCACACCGAGTAACCGTTTCCTCTTTCTACATGGGGCGTTATCCTATCACCCAAGCTCAGTGGCAAGCTATCGCCGCAACCGCTAAAATAGACATCGACCTGAGGACAAACCCCTCTCACTTCAGAGGGTATAAGCTACCCGTAGAACAAGTCAACTGGTATCAAGCAACGGAATTCTGTAAACGACTATCAAGGGAAACAAAACGGGAGTATCGGCTACCGAGTGAGGCAGAATGGGAATATGCCTGTAGAGGGGGGACAACAACCGCCTTTCACTTTGGGGAAACGATAACGGCAGATTTAGCTAACTATCGAGCTACTGAAACTTATGCCGATGAATCTACAGGAGAATATCGAAGTAAAACAACCCCAGTGGGCTATTTTCAGGTAGCTAACGCCTTCGGGTTGTACGATATGCACGGAAACGTTTGGGAATGGTGCGCCGATACCTGGCACAATAATTATTATGGTGCGCCGACGGATGGCAGTGCTTGGACAGAAAATTGGAATGATAATCGTTCTCCATTGCGGGGCGGTTCTTGGTGCAACAATCCGAATGTCTGCCGTTCCGCTTACCGCAGCAACCTCAACCGTCGCGACTTCAACTACTACGACCTCGGTTTTCGGGTGGTGTGGGGTGCTGGTGGGACTTTGTAACCCTTTTCCTCTTTTTTTCCCTTTTTACCCTCATTCCCTTTTCTGGAATTTTTTTGGGCATACTATAGAACAAGTGTATTAGTTTAGGGGTTATAAGTACCTAGGCAAAATTAATTACACATATCTAACCCCGCTCTTGCCTCTTGCCTCTTGCCTCTTGCCTATCTTCACTAGGAAATTAATTTTGCACGACTACTTACTAAATCTGGTTATTTGGGTTCTCCCCCCTGCTCCCCTTGATAAGGGGGGTGTCGATCCCCCCTGCCCCCCTTGATAAGGGGGGTGTCCATGAGCAGAAAACGGGTTTCTCGGAGAAACCCGTTTTCTGTGCTGAAAAAGTACGGGCGAAGCATTCGGATAGAAAATCTCCGGTTTCACCGATAGGTTATTGCCCGAATGCTTCGCCCCTACAGGACGCGGGCCGATGAAGACGCGAGGTTTTGAACG
>NZ_SFBV01000062.1:0-5568 GCF_007095585.1 Microcystis sp. M_OC_Ca_00000000_C217Col | reverse complement strand
CCTAAGCCGAGTTTTCAAGGTGCTGCGCCGTCCACTTGGTTTTCGAGACTGGCCTTTTAATTCTAACGTAAAGCCAACCTAGAACGGCGGGGTTTCAGACCCAAAATTTCCGATGATTCCGAATATCGAGGTCGGTGTGTTGAAAGTCTTGTTGAAATTGTGCTTGATATTGATACCTATCGAGGCGCAAGGCGAATATTCATTCCGTGACGCGCCGAATGCTAGAGCCATTGAAGTCTATCTGTAGGGACACGGCATAACGGGGTCTTTATACTGAATCGGTTTTTAATAGTATGATTAACTGCCAATTCAACTTGAAAAACCCGCTCCCTTCTCCCCCACTGCTGTAACAAAAAACAACTATCCCCCGATAGCGATCGCTAAAGGTCGAATAATTGTAAATTTTTGTCAATGGGTGCGGTCAGATCGAAGAATCATCGCTAGAATGAGCCTAATTGTCAGGAATTTAGTTAACCAAGGTTTTTGGCAATATGCTAATCTGGCTAACACGCTTTTGGGGGTGATATAGGGAAAAGTTCCGGCGATTGCGCCTAAATGGAGTGTTATACAGAAAGTTGACCTATATCGTTACCCCAGAGAGTGTTATACAGAAAGTTGACCTATAATATGTAGTTATGTCGCATTGCTTCTTTGCGCAAGTGGAAAATTTTGAGGTATAGATTTATGACCCACATCGTCTTGCTCGGCGACAGCATATTTGATAATGCTCCTTATGTGGATGTTGAAGAAGATGTTATCCATTACCTTAAGCGCAAAATACCTTTAGGATGGAAAGCCACTTTACTCGCTATTGATGGTTCTATTACCACGGATCTCCATGCTCAAGTTCAGAAGCTACCTAAAGACTCAACTCACTTGTTTTTGAGTGTTGGGGGAAATGATGCTTTACGCAACATCGACTATCTATCTCAGAGGGCACAATCTGTTGCAGAAGTAATAATTAAATTTTCAAGGCTGGTCGGAGATTTTCGTGCTAACTATGTAAGTGCAATCAAAGAGCTACTGGAAAAACAGTTGCCAATAACAATTTGCACCATCTACGAGCCAAGATTTGAGCAGTCAGAATACCAAAGCATAGCGACAACTGCACTCACATTTTGGAATGATGTGATAATTCAAACAGCAATAGCCTATAAACTACCAATTATTGATCTGCGCCAAATCTTTACCAGTACATCTGATTACGCTAATCCGATTGAGCCATCTGCAATTGGTGCAGATAAATTAAGCAGCTACATTCTAGAAATAGTACAAAACCATAACGTTACTCAACTACATACAATCATCTATGGAAACTCCAAAGACTCTCGACAAAAGTGAATTGCCCTGAATGGCACTTCAAGATAGATCGACAATCTGTCGTTTGGTTCATTTCGGTGGGCAAGTCAATTTCTTCTTTGGCAATAGCGGTTCTACGATAGACCACTCTTCATTCGTCATACTACTTGAGTACATTTTGGCTTACTCCAAAGTATCGATTTTCGGGGATAACTAGACGGTGGCGCCTTCACTGACGGGGTTCAGACCAAAGTATTGCCGTTAAACAGGCTACAGACTCTCTTCCCTGCAACCTATAGTGGACAAGGTTTTCGCTTCACCTTTTCAGCCTAGCATCTACATTATAAAAGATACCAAATCGGTTCTATAGTTCCATATCTCTGGACAAAAATTTTCAAATTTATAAAAGTTGATCTAAATTCCGTGATTACTATCTATCAATTAAAGCCAGCTTTTCAAAAGATATTGAGTCCGCTAGTCAAGCAACTAGCGAAACAAGGAATCACGGCGAATCAAATTACCACATCTGCTGCTGTCTTATCAGTATTGATGGGAATAGCAATTGTCCTTTGGCATTGTCAGCGCTGGCTACTGTTGCTGATGCCTTTGGTACTTTTTATGCGAATTGCACTGAATGCGATCGATGGGATGTTAGCCAGAGACTACAACCAGAAAACATCGTTAGGTACTATCTTAAATGAACTAGGAGATGTAATTTCTGATACTGCCCTCTACCTTCCCTTTGCCTTAATACCAGGAGTTTCTAGTATTTTGGTTGTCCCAATTGTCTTACTGTCAATCATCAGTGAAATGACTGGAGTTCTCGGGGTTACAGTGAGTGGAAAAAGACAATATCAAGGGCCAATGGGCAAAAGTGATCGTGCTTTTTTATTTGGTATAATTGCTTTATTATTAGGATTAGGATTGACAGCAGGAAAGTGGTTAGATTATATTTGGATTACCACAATCTTACTGCTATTTTCGACAATTATCAATCGGGCTTACAGCAGCTTAAAGGAATTAGAGTATCATGGTTTGGACGAAGCCAGCAATTAATGTTATCTGGGGGTTAGCAGGGGTATTTATCCTATTAATACTAGCGACTCTCATAATTCAGCTTCTCTCCCTAACTTTGCCAGAGAGAAATTATACAGAACTGAAGCAACGAGTCAAATCTTGGTGGGCAATTACCCTTCTTTTCTCAACTTCTCTCATCCTCAGTCCTGGAATAGCTGTGATCTTTTTTGGTTTTGTCAGTTTTCTGGCCCTGAAAGAATATTTATCTCTAATTCCCACACGCCGTGCGGACCGTCGCGTCTTGTTTTGGGCTTATTTAGCAATCATCTTACAATATTACTGGATTTACAGTCAGTGGTACGGAATGTTTTTAGTATTTATCCCAGTTTATATGTTCCTTATCTTGCCGATGCGGATGGTAATTTCAGGAGAAATACACGGTTTTCTCAAGGCAATAGGAACTCTACATTGGGGATTGATGCTGACAGTATTTAGCATCAGTCACGTCGCCTATTTATTAAGGCTACCACCCGCAGGTAATCCCATAGCTGGCGGTGCTGGATTGTTACTGTATCTTTTATTTTTGACGGCTCTGAATGATATTTCCCAGTACTTGTGGGGAAAAAGTTTGGGAAGACATAAAGTTTTACCGACAGTTAGCCCCAACAAAACCTGGGAAGGCTTGCTAGGAGGGATAATAACGACAATAGTATTGGCAGTAATTTTGGCTCCTTGGTTAACTCCGTTTAATTTAACTCACGCATTCTGGCTGGGGTTACTATTGGGAATTGCCGGTTTTATTGGTGATGTTACTGTATCGGCTCTGAAGCGAGACTTAGGAGTTAAAGACAGCGGTAATCTCTTACCAGGACACGGTGGTATTCTTGATCGTATTGACAGTTTAACTTATACTGCTCCCCTATTTTTCCATTTTACTGTTTACTTTTATTTCCGGGGGATGTTAGCTTGAATAAGTTACTGCGATTGTTGTTTTTTGGTTGCTTGGTTAGACTGATTGTCTTGGTCATTATCGGACTAAGAATCAGTCACAAAGAGAGGCTACCAAAATCGGGACCAGCGATAATTGTTGCCAACCACAACAGCCATCTCGATACCCTGGTATTGATGACACTCTTTCCCTTAAGGTTATTAGACAAATTGCGTCCAGTAGCGGCGGCGGACTATTGGTTAAAGAATCCCTGGCTGACTTGGTTTTCTCTAAATATTATTGGTATCATTCCCTTAAGACGCGAAATGGGGAATGTTCGCGAGCATCCTCTAGACAGTTGTTCTCAGGCATTAGTGCGGAGAGAAATTCTGCTAATCTATCCTGAAGGCTCTCGCGGCAATCCTGAATCTTTAACTAGCTTTAAGAGTGGCATTGCCCATCTAGCGAAACGGCATCCAGAAATCCCCATCTATCCAATTTTCTTGCATGGTTTAGGCAAGACACTTCCCAAAGGTGAAGCTTTATTAGTCCCTTTCTTTTGTGATGTTTGGCTTGGTAATCCTCTCCATTGGACTGGCAATAAACAAAGCTTTATGGATTTGTTAAATCAGTCAATACAAGAGTTGGCAGCAGCAGGAAATTTTTCTGCTTGGCAATAAAAAAGTTCTTGATTTTTCTTGATTAAACGAAGGAATTAACCATGAATTCTCAAACCTTACCTAGCTATGATTCACTAAGTCGTCCGCTGCCAATTTGGCATCCTAAAGCCATCTACTACAGCCTTGTAAGATTGCTGTTTCAAACCATCGGGCAACTTTCAGACGGAATTCGTCTGGGCTTGAAATACGGCTTTGATTCAGGAGTCATGTTAGAGTATGTTTATCGCAATCGTCCCAGCGGCATTACCTGGTTTGGCAAGATAATTGACCGTGTTTATCTCGACTCCCAGGGATGGCAGGGAATCCGTCAACGTGGGGAAATTCTGAAAAGCGTATTGCGTCAAGTTATCCAAGATAATTTTGAGCAAGGGGTAACAACTAACCTCCTCGATGTTGCTTGTGGTGGTGGCCGCTATGACTTGGAAGTTTTGCTAGATTTTTCGGGTGGTGCAGTGAATGCTTTATTGCGAGATTACAAGGCAGAAAATGTGCAAAAAGCGCAAGAATTAGCTCTCCACCTTGGCGTATCAGCAACTATCGAACAAGCTGACGCTTTTAACGATGACGACTTAAACCGGGTCTTACCACCGCCTAATTTAATTGTCGTCTCGGGACTCCACGAAATATTACCAGATAATGAGTTAATTCGTCAGCATTTCCAGCAATTATATCGTCTTCTTGAACCAGGCGGGACGCTCATTTTTACCATTCAACCCTACCACCCCCAATTAGAGTTTATTGCCAGGGTATTAAATTCTCATACAGGTAAACCTTGGGTGATGCGCCTGAGACCGCTAGAATTAACCGAAGCATGGGCAACTGATGCGGGTTTTCAAGATTTCCAGGTACAGATGGATAACTTTAATATTTTCGGGGTCGTCAAAGCGAGAAAGTGAAGTCAGCGAAAACTCATTTTGTAACTATTCAGGTCTAGGGGTTGACAAAGAGAGAAAAATCAGCAGTGGGGATAAGAGAGACAACCGTATTCAAGGGGTGATGGACAGAGGCCAAAGCCTGACGGAAGAAAGTTAAAACCGAACGGCCTTGGGCGCGACAAGACTGAATCACGGTCAATAAACGGGCAGTATCGACAAAGCCACTGAAGGAGCGAGAACCACCAGCTATCTTGCGCTTAGTTACTCCCAAACGCAGAGAACGCTCGGCTCGGTTATGATCGGGAGAGACTTGAGGATGATCGAGGAAATACCACCACTGATGGGACTTGTCCAGCAAGGATTTCAGCAATAAACCTGCAGCATAACCCGCCTGGGGTCGCCACACAGCTAAAGCTTGCTCTAACCGCAGCGATCGCCGATCTTGTAGGGTGCGTTCCCTAATGCAAGTCCTACTGCTTCACTGATCGATTTTTGGGGAACGCACCATGCCCATTGATTGAAGTTGTGGTCTAAGTGCGATGCCGCTCTTGTGGGACCAGTTGGGGAATGTTAGCGAAAATTCCCAATGTTTAGGTTAAAATAGAGGGCAAAAGTTGCCACAGGGTCAATCCAATGACAGTTCGACAACCCCAGCAATTCTCATTTTGAAAACAAAAGAAGATAAAGTTCTCTATGTGAACAAGAGAACTTCTGTCTAATTATCATTTTTTTTCAAGATAATCATCATAATTAGCTTCAAGAGACAGTT
>NZ_SFBV01000061.1:0-7765 GCF_007095585.1 Microcystis sp. M_OC_Ca_00000000_C217Col | reverse complement strand
AATTCGGCACTTCCTCCCTGATGTTTTTTCTTAAAGTTAGGATACTTAGTACGACCAGCAAAGAAATTGGTAAAAGCTGTTTGTAAATGTCTTAACCCTTGTTGTAAAGGTACACAGCTTACTTCGTTTAAAAAGTCTAATTCTTCTTGTTTTTTCCAATCGGTTAGCATTGAAGAAGTTTGAGCGTAGCCTACTCTTTCTTGCTTTTCGTACCATGCTTGTGTTCGTTCGTGGAGAGCTTTGTTGTAAACTAATCTTACACAGCCCAATGTGCGCCGCAATAGCGACTCTTGTGTTGGTGTGGGGTAAAATCGAAACGAGTAGGCTTTTTCCATACCTCACGTTTTAGCATATATTTCGTAAACGATGCTCATATTTAACAGTAAAGCCGTCGTAGAACGACGGGGTTTCAGACCCAAAATTTTCGATGACACAAGAAAAAACATGGGTGGGGAGCGATGTCAGTAAAGATGTTCTAGATATCTATCTGCTACCCCAAGGTCTCAGCTGACAACAACCCAATAGCGAGCTACAATATCTGCGATCACTTTCTGGCTTTGCGGATAGCACTCCCTAGTATTAAACCCCCAAGGGTAATATAAGCAAGAACGCTGCTGGATTCTGGAGTCGTTCTTTTAGATGCAACACGAATCTGAACAAGAACATCATCGTCATCATCATCTACAGTGAAAGATGCAGCGTCATCAAGATGAGCTAAGAAGATATTAGTATCTAGTAACTCAAATGTATTTCCTCCGAAACCAAGGCTATTATCTAGATCTGAAAAAACTATTTGTGAAGCCCTATCTGTGCCTCCAATTGTAGCGAAAAAACTTTGACCATTCCAGTTAGTTAGAACCGCCAGTGGAATTGGTTGATCTGGATTAAAAGACCCCAAAAAAACCTCACTGTTTGTTGATGGATTATTCGGCAATCCTGAAAGAACCGGAACAAAGTTTTCTGAAGTAGTCCCAAGACCAAACTCAGAATTGGCACCAGCACCACCTCCTAAGGATTTAACGTAAATATCAACCTGATCAGGAAATTTAAACTCTGCTGCACTGCTTAGATTAGTAATACCGCCAACGAATAAAGCAAGAGCAAAAGTAAATAAGGGATATTTGGGGTTGCAGGGATTGAACATTTTTGTTGCTCCTCAAAAATTAATTCTTTTATGTGTGGAAACGAAGCCTATACTGATAGTTTCTTCGGCAAAATAGTCGTAAAAGTCCTTCTCAGTCAACATTTCACGATTCCATAAGCAAAAATTATCACACAAAGTCGAGAAGAGCCGTTATCTTTTGTTCCTTGAGAACAAGGTTCATGCTTTTAGTTTGACCAGTGAGCAAAAATTCCCCAGTCGTCTGGAACAGGCGAACCAAAAGATTCGCCCGCCCACTCCCAATTAGTTAAATAAGCTGAACATCGAAAGAGACAGCAAACCCGGCGGGGCGATTTTCAATGGTTGCGAATTGTTGCCCAAGAAAACTTAACCCACCTGTTAAGCTATTGTAGTTAAATTGGCTAAGGCTACTAGCATTAAATCCGGACTTACTGATTTGGATGACATCGCCCTCTATCCACTGAAAATCCTTGATTACGTCAACTCCTTCTAGAAGAGAACCGAAAAAAAAGGCATCGGCACCAGTGCCGCCAGTGAGGATATCATTGCCATAGCCGCCATAGACAAAGTCATTCCCAGCGCCTCCTAATAGAACATCGTTGTCGGCTCCGCCAAAGAGATAATCAGTGTCGTTTCCGCCTGATAAAGTGTCAGCACCCGCTTCGCCAATGAGCAAGTCACTACCGTTTCCGCCGAAGACATTGTCATTTCCAGCGCGGCCGAAGATGATATCTGCACCATCTCCACCATCAATGTAGTCGTTGCCTATTCCACCGTCGATGTAGTCGTTGCCTCCTTGGCCGTAAATGCTATCATTCCCTTCATTCCCGTACATGGTGTCATTACCGAAACTGCCGAACAAGAAGTCATTGTAAATTGTACCGTTGTAAACTGGCATTAGCTGTCAACTCCTGTGAATTAATTAAGTTGATGATTCAAGTCAAACATTCAGAGCAAATAACATTCAATAGATACTGAATAACAAATTGGTATCAGCCAACAACTCTAAATAACTCTAAATAGCTCTAAATAACCGTACATAACTTTAAATAACAATTAATAACAGTGCTTTCTCTTTCTCATCAAAATATTGACAAATCCGAGAAAATGATGTAATCTCTAAATATCTCCATTAATTTTTTGATTATTTTTGAACTAAAAATGGTTGGCATTCCTGACAGGATAGGAACTAAAGATAAAGACCTATTGCAAAAAGCATTTCTAAACCAGATCTTGCAAAGTACTGGTTTGATAAAAAATCAAGATCATAGTTGTTTATTTCAACTTCTATATAATCCAAAAAATCAAGATAAAAAAAGAAGTGAAATTGTCGAAATAATGAAAGATAAGCATAATCTTCATTATACGGAAGCAACTATTAATGAATATGCGAAAAGAATTAGGAGAATAATGGTAGATGTGTTTAAACAAGCGATGATAGACGATGGATTAGAATTAAGTGTCAATTTAATTACTACTAAATATGAGAAGAAAGGAAAACCTCAGAATTCAATTGAACCTCATCAAGTGACTTATCAATGGTTATGGGAGAAAAAATTTCCTCGGATGGGTTGGGAATTAGCAAAAGAAGTTGCTGCACCTGCTTGTAATAAGTTAACGATGCTGGATATTAATGAAAATTTTGAGGTAGAAAAATCCCCTAATGGAGGAGCCTCAAACGGGAGTTCAAAAAGGGGTCTAGTTATGAATGGTACTGTAATTAAGCCAGAGCCAGATAAGGGTAATTATATTTATCTTAACAAGCCCCATTATTTATGGGTTGATTTACCTGACAATGGTAAATATTTATTGTTAATTAATGAGACGGTAGAAGGAAATTTTTATCTCTTTAGTCCTTCAAGAGCATTTGCCTATGTTCCTTATACTAAGCTGTCAGAAGGACTTCGTTTACCCCCGTCTGAAGGACTGGCTCGATTTTTCCAATATGATGCAGTAGGAGATGAATATTTTCTGGCAATTGTCACAGAGCAACCCATTGAGTTATCTTGGGTTAATGGGGAATGTGACCCTACAGATATTATCTTAAGTCAAGAGCGTCTTGAGGAGATATTTATTAAATTGGGTCAACAGGGTAATAGTGAAGTGTTTTATAAGCGGTTTAAGGTGGTGGAACAAACAATTAATTACTCTGAGCAATCGGCAACAATAATCAACAACAAAAACTTAGTTTATTAAAGGAGTATAGTAACATGAATCAAGCCATAATTAACCAGATACAATAGTATAACTAGATCGCATCATGCCAGCGATTGCCCTTGCCCATTGTCAACAGTAATTGCCCATAAAATAGGAAAAAACAATGCAAATTTCCATTCAACTAGACGATGAACACGCTCAAAAACTAGCCTATATTCAACAAACCACCCAAGAAAATACTTTAGAAACCATTCAACAAGCCATTGAACTACGCTATCAACAACTCCAAGAAAAAACACACGATCCCCTAGCTAAATTAAAACAAAGTTCCTTTATCGGTAGCTTTGAAGCAGAGGCTGACTTTGCCGAAAACTCAGAAAACATTTTGCATTCACTCCTATCCGAAAAAAATGATCATTGCTGATACAGGATTCTTTCTCGCTCTTGGCAATCGAAAAGACAAAGATCACTCGTTAGCCATTCAAACTATTTATAGTCAAAATGAAGCCTTAATTACCACCTATCCTGTTATCACCGAAACCTGTTATTTACTCTTAGCCAGAATAGGTAATCAGGCGCAAATCAACTTTTTGCAGGGATTGGTTAACGATAACTTTGAAATATTTCATTTACAAAATCATCATATTGAACGAATGATTGAATTAATGGATCGTTACGCTAACTTACCGATGGATATGGCAGACGCTTCTTTGATTGTATTAGCAGAGCATCTAGGACATGGAAGAATATTAACTGTTGATCGTCGAGATTTCAGTATCTATCGTTGGAACAATACGGAGGTTTTTAACAACTTATTGTAGGAGATATTTATTCAGGGTAATCAGGGTAATAGTGAGGTGTTTTATAAGCGGTTTAAGGTGGTAGAAAAACCCATTAATCACTCTGATCAATCAGCAACAATAATCAGCAACAAAAACTTAGTTTATTAAAGGAAGATAGTAACATCAATCAATCCATAATTAACCAGATACAACAGTATAACCAAACCCTAGGAATGCTATATCAGCAGGGGCAATATGAGCAAGGGATTATCTTCGCTCAACAAACCTGTGATTTAGCCAAAAGTTACTCACTAACTAATGAGGTTATTTATGCTGATTCTTTGAATATTTTAGCCCTATTATATAAGTCAATAGGACAGTATAAGCAAGCTTTACCTCTCTATCAACAAGCTCTCGAAATTCTTGGTAAAAGTTTAGGTACTGACCACCTTGACTATGCTATTTATTTGGATAACTTAGCCGTATTACATCAGTTAATGAGACAGTATAAGCAAGCTTTACCTCTCTATCAACAAGCTCTCGAAATTCTTGGTAAAAGTTTAGGTACTGAACACCCTGACTATGCTACTTGTCTGAATAACTTAGCTGTATTATATGAGTCAATGGGACAGTATGAGCAAGCTTTACCTCTCCATCAACAAGCTCTCGAAATTCGTGGTAAAATTCTAGGTACTGACCACCCTAACTATGCTGATTCTCTATATAATTTAGCCGTATTATATAGGTCAATGGGACAGTATGAGCAAGCTTTACCTCTCTCTCAACAAGCTCTCAAAATTATTGGTAAAATTCTAGGTACTGACCACCCCGACTATGCTGCTTTTCTAAATAACTTAGCTGTATTATATGAGTCAATGGGACAGTATGAGCAAGCTTTACCTCTCTCTCAACAAGCTCTCAAAATTATTGGTAAAATTCTAGGTACTGACCACCCTAACTATGCTGAGTCTCTATATAATTTAGCCGTATTATATAGGTCAATGGGACAGTATGAGCAAGCTTTACCTCTCTCTCAACAAGCTCTCGAAATTAGTGGTAAAATTCTAGGTACTGACCACCCTGACTATGCTACTTGTCTGAATAACTTAGCTGTATTATATGAGTCAATGGGACAGTATGAGCAAGCTTTACCTCTTCATCAACAAGCTCTCGAAATTCTTGGCAAAAGTTTAGGTACTGACCACCCCGACTATGCTCATGCTCTGAATAACTTAGCCATATTATATCAGTCAATGGGACAGTATGAAGATGCTTTACCTCTGTTGCAACAAGTCCTAGAGATTCAACATAAAAGTATTGGAAATAACCATCATAAATATGCAGTTTGCCTGCATATTTTAGCTAATTTATATCATTCAATTAAACAGTATAAAGATGCTTTATCCTTCTATCAAAAAGCTCTAGAGATTGAACGGAAAACTATTGGAACTGACCATCCTCACTATGCTGCTTGTTTAAATGATTTAGCCCTTTTATACAAGTCAATGGGGGAGTATGGGGAAGCTATACCTCTGTTACAACAAGCCTTAAAAATTCGCCATCAAAGTCTTGGGAGTAAACATCCCCACTTTGCATATTTTTTATATAATTTAGCCCTTTTATATACAGCAACCAACCACCCAGAAGAAGCACTAAAATTAATGCAAGAAGCGGCAGATATTGACTTAAAAACTATCTCGAAAATCTTTAGTATCAGCACCGATAAACAACGCATCATTTATCTTATACAAAACTACCATAAAGTAGAAACATTTCTCTCCCTAGTTTTCCAGCACTTTCCTAATAGCCCCGAAGCGGTACAATCTGCTTATAACCTCATCTTAAGACGAAAAGCGATCGCAACCGAAACCGCCATCCTGCAAAAAATCGCCCTTTTATCCCAACAATACGCCCATCTTGCCCCCAAACTCCAACAATGGCAACAAATTAGGCAACAACTCGCCAAACGCTGTTTTGATATACCCACCCCCGAACAACTTCCCTACTACCAACAAGAAATTAAATCCCTCGAACAACAAGCAGAAAACCTCGAACGAGAATTAAATATCCCCGAACTTAACCTCGAAAAAGAACTGCAAAACGCTGATTTTCGTACCATCGCCTTAGAATTACCCCAAGGAACTACTCTAATTGAATTTTTCAGGTTTAATAACTACAATTTTCAGGCAATTCCCGCCAACGGTGACGCTGCATCCTTTCCCCCTCGCTATCTCGCCTTTATCCTACCTGCCCAAGCCCCAGAACAGCTAACTATGATAGATTTAGGAGAAGCTGAACCCATAGACAAATTAGTGAAAGAGTTTCGGGAGTCGGTAGAAAACCCACGAGGATTAAGTGTGGCCGTATTTAAGAAAAAAGAGGATATACTGTCAAAAATTGAACTAAGCCAGCTTATTTTTCAGAAAATCAAGCCTTATCTCAGCCAAGAATTAATTATCTGTCCCGATGGCGAATTAAACTGCTTACCCTTTGAAATTTTACCCACCGATAAAGGCAGCTACTTAATGGATGAATATCGCTGCAACTTCTTAAATGTAGGGCGAGACATCCTGCGCTTTAAAGCCAAAATTCCCGCCAAAGTCACCTATCCTCTCGTTATCGCTAACCCTGACTATAACTTAGCTAGTCCCGAAAACACGCCATCAACTGCCGAAAATGAGGAAAAATTCCCCTTTAAACCATCCTTACGCGATTTAGCCACCTCTAGACAAGGACAAATATTCAACTCCCTCCCCGGCGCCGAAATCGAAGGCGAAAAAATCGCTAAAATACTCAGAGTCAAACCCGTTACCGCCGCCAAAGCTTTAAAACCTCTTGTCTCCAAAGCCCAAAAAGCCCCGTATATTCTCCATATCGCTACTCATGGCTACTTTCTCGGCGATATAACCCCCGAACTGGACACAATTAACCAAAACTTCATGTTATCGAGTCTTTCCGCCTCAGAAAGATTCCAAGTCGGCACCAGACAAAATCCCCTGTTGCGTTCAGGTTTAGCCTTTGCGGGGGTGAATACGATGTTAAACGGCGGTAAACTACCCGAAGAAGCCGAAGATGGCTTATTAACTTCCCTAGACGTGCAATCTATCAACTTAGCAGGGACAGAGTTAGTCGTTACCTCCGCCTGTGAAACCGCCTTAGGAGACCTCTACACAGGAGAAACCCTCATCGGTTTGCGTCGTTCCTTCATCCAAGCAGGAGCAAAAACCGTTATTATCAGCCTTTGGAAAGTGGAGGATGTGGCTACCACTATCTTAATGCAGTATTTCTATTATTATCTCCTGAAAGCCAAACTTAGCAAAGCAGAAGCTTTGAGAAAAGCCAAATCTAGCCTCCAGCGTCTCACCATCGCCAAAATGCGTTCCCAATGGCTAACGGAAGATGCCATCAAATCGGCAGAAAAACACAGTATAGGAACTGCTGCCCATTTGCGTGAATTAAGTCAAAAATCTGATTTAGAACGCCCTTATGAAGCTCCTAAGTATTGGGCTGCTTTTATTTGTTTAGGGAATCCAGCCGGTCTTCCGCTTTTACCATTTTGACAGGCGAGCAAGGAACAAAATCTGAATTGACATCCTCGCCGCCCTAAAAGTGCGGCGATTCCTAAACCTCACGATTTAAGTTTCTGCTTCCACCACCGTCGCATACCACAGTTAAAAAACCATGTACTGTCTTACACAGAGTC
>NZ_SFBV01000060.1:0-9407 GCF_007095585.1 Microcystis sp. M_OC_Ca_00000000_C217Col | reverse complement strand
CCCTAAGCCGAGTTTTCAAGGTGCTGCGCCGTCCACTTGGTTTTCGAGACTGGCCTTTTAATTCTAACGTAAAGCCAACCTAGAACGGCGGGGTTTCAGACCCAAAATTTCCGATGACCGACGGCTAAAATAACTGACTTCGTCTCCCTCCCCGGTCAAGATTGAAAGCGATAAGCTAGAGTGTGAGAAGTGAAAACCTTTTAATCTCGTTTCGCCCCTAGAGGATAATAGCTCGATGTTGCGAATTATCACAGAGCCATGGTCAGCCAGAACGGAACTGAGACGAATTCGGGAACGGTTCGACGATCCGGAAATTCGGGAAAAAGAATCGCTTGTCCGAGAGATTGTCGATCAGGTGCGACTTTCTGGCGATCGCTCGTTGGTGGATTACACACAAAAATTCTACCAACAGTCCCTTAATCTACAACAACTTAAGGTGAGTGGCTCGGAACTCGATGCTGCTTATCAACAGGTGTCGCAGGATTTATTAAATGCGATCGCTGTTGCCTGTGCAAAAATGGAGGCTTTTCACCGTCAGCGTCTTCCCAAAGCTTGGGTGCAGTTTCCTGAAGATGGTACGGTTCGGGGGAAACGCTATCAACCGGTTAACAGTGTGGGAATTGTCGTTCCTGATGGTAAACGAGCCTATCTCAGTTTATTGCTCCAACAGGCGATTCCTGCCAAAATAGCGGGGGTTAAACGGATTGTCATGGTATCTCCTGCTGATGAGGATTTACGCATCCATCCGGCGATTTTAGTGGCAGCCCAATCGGTGGGTATTAGTGAAATTTATCGGGTGGCTGGACCACAAGCGATCGCTGCTTTAGCCTACGGCACAAAAACGATCGCTCCTGTGGAGATGATTGCTGGAATAGGTGATTTTTATACTAATTTGGCTAAAAAACTGGTTTCTGACCATGTAAAAATCGATTATCTCTCTATTACTTCTGATTTGGTTATTATTGCCGATAATCAGGCTAATCCCAGACAGTTGGCCCTAGATCTATTAGCGCAAGCGGAACAGTATTCCCTAGCGGCTGCGATTTTATTGACGACGGATAAGGCTTTAGCTTTAATAGTACAGGAAGAAGTACAAAAACAGTTACAGATACATCCCCAGAGATTGTTAACGGAAAAAGCGATCGCTCATTATGGTTTAATCGTGGTGGTGGAGTCATTGGAAAAAGCGATCGAATTATCGAATCTTTTTGCTCCCACCCATTTATCCTTAATGATCGATGAACCTTGGGAAAAGCTATCTTCTGTGAGACAATCGGGAACTATTCTCCTCGGTTCTACTACTCCAAAAGCGGTGGCTGATTATTTGGGTTGTCCCGTGGGAGTGGAAACTTTTCTCGATTCCGCTACTTTGATCGAATATCCTGCCGATTCTTTCGCCTCCATAGCCCATAATCTACAAATATTAGCCCAAGCGGAGGGCTTTACGGCAACGGATGCGGGTATAGAATCCCGAGGCCAGGACAAGAACTAGAAAAACTATAATCTTCTCAAAGCAACGATTGGGTCTAATTTAGCGGCACGATGAGCGGGAACAACACCGAAAATCAGACCGATGGCGCTGGAAACTCCTAAAGCGAGAATTATGGCAGGGATTGAGACACTGGTGGTTAAAGCAGCAAAAATTCCCGCTAGATACATTCCTTGAATGCCGACAAAAATCCCGATAATTCCGCCAGTGGTGGCTAAAATCACCGATTCAATCAGAAATTGACCTTTTATATCCCCTTCTTTCGCTCCTAAAGCCTTTCTTAACCCGATTTCTTGGGTTCTTTCCGTGACTGACACGAGCATAATATTCATGACACCGATTCCCCCGACAAAAAGGGAAATACTGGCGATCGAGGCTAACATTCTAGTTAAACTATCGTTAGTTTCTTTGGCCATTTCTAAGACTGCGGTTTGGGGGAAAACCTGCACATAATTCTCGTCGCTGACCTGATGACGCATTTGCAGCAGGTTGCTAATCTGAAACTGAGCGGCTTTAATTTGGGCAGAGTTTTTGGCCAAGACAGAAATATGAGTCAGGGGAATGCCATAGATAGCTCTGCGGCCTTGAACCTGATTAGACATGGTAGTTAGGGGAATTAAAGCTCGATCGTCCTGATTAGCCTCAAATAAGGAGCCTTTCGCCTGTAAAACTCCAATGACTTGAAAACTAAGATTGCCGATGCGAAGATTTTCGCCGACGGGATTGCGATTACCAAAGAGATTTTTGGCTAATTCCGATCCCAAGACAATCACCCGATTATCCCGTTTCAGGTCAGATTCCATAATAAATCTACCTTTAGATAGTTGACGGTTACGCACGTTTAGGTACTCGGCTCCCACCCCGATTAGGGGGCTATTACTGGTTCTATTACCGAAGGATAAAATTCTTTTACCGCTCAATTCGGGAGAAATGGCGGCAATGGCGGGAACTTGAGATGCGATCGCTTGAGCGTCTTCGTAGGTGAGCGGCCGGGGATTAGGAATTGTCCGCCGGACATTGCGCGAGGAGGTGGACACAAATAAAACATTCGGACCGAGGGCTTCAAACTGCTCGATAGCAACTTTTTGCGCTCCTTCACCCACTCCCACTAGGGCAATGACGGAGGCGTTACCGATAGCAATTCCTAGCATGGTCAGACCACTACGCAGTTTATTGGCCATCAAAGCGGAAAAAGCCATTTTCAGGTTTTCGAGCATTTCCATGGTTAGTTATATTCAGTGATCAGTAAACAGTGATCAGTAAACAGTGATCAGTAATCAGTAATCAGTAATCAGTGATCAGTAAACAGGTATAAAGATAAAGATATAGCGGTTCTCACACCTGTGTGGCACACTTAAACCTTTGCTAATTAAGCTTTTCAACATCGATAGTGTACCTCTTGCGAACAGGAAACGCTATAACTAACGGCTCTTCGTTACTTGGTATGATTCGATCAGGGGGCATAAATCGACTAAATCCTTATAGGGCAAGAGACTCAATTGATTAGCTCGTTCTAGATAGAAAACAATTGGCAAAAATCGAAGCAATGTCTTTCTATGTAAGGGTTTTATCCTTTATAACCCCCCTCCATTGCATAACACAAACCGAAGAACCCTTAAAACTTACATCTGATAACTTACATCTGATAACTGATAACTGATAACTGATAACTGATAACTGATAACTGATAACTGATAACTGATAACTGATAACTGATAACTGATAACTGATAACTGATAACTGATAACTGATAACTGATAACTGATTAGCGTGCAGAGATTTGGAGCGTTTCCGGTTTGCTTAAATCGCCGGTAATAGTTAAACTGCGCCGATTAGCGTTGAGATGACGGACAATTTTATAGATGGCTTCAACTTGGTCACTAGCACCAATTTTGGCCGCTAGAGTGGCTAGGTCGAGAGAAGTGCCCGTTTCCCGAACAACTTGCACGATTTTTCTTTGTAAATCCAGAATAGAAGCGGCGGCTTTTTTCCCTGCTTCTACCCCGGGTTGATGGTAGGCGTTAATGTTAACTAAACTAGCATAGAAACTAACGGCCCTTTCGTAGAGGGCGATTAAGGCCCCCACCTGACGAGGAGTAACCTCTGGGATAGTGATGGTGATAGAGTGACGACTATTTTCGTATAAAGCTTGTCGAGTACCTTGCAGTAATCCTGAGAGGAAATCGCCAGCAGTGGAGCCGGTTTCCACTTCGATGGAATCTCCTTGTCGGTCTTTTAACACTTCAATAAAAGTGGCGAAGAAATTGGGGACACCTTCGCGTAATTGTTGGACGTAGGCGTGTTGGTCCGTGGAACCTTTGTTACCATAGACGGCGATACCTTGGTAAACCTTATTCCCATCGAGGTCTTTTTCTTTACCGAGGGACTCCATGACCAATTGTTGCAGATAGCGGCTAAAGAGATAGAGACTGTCTTTGTAGGGCAGAATCACCATATCTTTCTCTCCCTTGCCATTGCCCTCATGATACCAAGCTAGAGCCAGTAGGGCGCTAGGATTTTTTTTTAGGTTATGGACGCGGGTGGCGATGTCCATTTCTTTGGCCCCGGCTAACATTTCATCAATGTCGATACCCTGCAAAGCGGCCGGGAGAAGACCGACGGCGGATAGTTCTGATGTACGACCACCGACCCAATCCTGCATGGGGAAACGAGTTAGCCAATCTTGGGCGTATTTGTCCAGTCGGCTACCCGGCATGGTGACGGCGACCGCGTGTTGGGGAAAGTCTAAATCCTGTTTTTCGTAAGCGTTGCGGACTTCTAACATTCCGTTTCTCGCTTCGGGAGTGCCGCCGGATTTACTGGTGACGATAACGAGGGTGGTAGCTAGGGGTAAATGGGCTAAGGTGCGATCGATGCCTTTGGGGTCGGTATTATCAATAAAAGCAATCTCTAAGGGGGGATTAAGGGGGGATAGAGCCGAACCGACGAATTGGGGACCCAAAGCAGACCCCCCGATGCCTACACAGAGAATATGGGTGAATTTTGACCGATTGGGCGGCTTAATCGCTCCGGAGTGAATTTTCTTGACAAATTCTTTGATCTGTGCTAAGGGTTCGGTGATTTCGTCCCGCAATTCCTGGTTAGGAGCGAGTTCAGGAGCGCGCAGCCAGTAGTGGCCGACCATACGCTGTTCGTCGGGATTGGCGATCGCACCCTGTTCTAAGGCTGCCATATCTTGGAAAGCACGCTCAAATTTTGCTTCTAGACCTTTGAGAAAAGCCTCATCGAAGGGAATCCGACTGACATCGAGATAAAGTTCTAGGTTAGGGTGATAGTATAACCAATCTTGGTAACGTTGCCAGAGTTGCAGATTATCCATAAAAAAAAGCGAAATTTTTGTTTAATTACTCGTTTAGGAGAGATAGGATTCTATCCTCTCCAATCATCATACAGGTAGTTTTAGACTAGAAGATGACGGTTAAGCATATATTATGGGGTTGGCAAAATGTTAACAGTGACGGAACTATCCCCTAATTGTTCGGTTTGCTGGTGTTGGCTGTTGATTTTTTAACTGGTTCTATGGCTATCTACTCATCCCCTCTCAAAATCGGTAATTTAGCAGTGCATAGCCGCGTCTTGCAATCACCTTTATCTGGTGTCACCGATTTAGTTTTTCGGCGCTTGGTGAGACGCTTTGCTCCTGATTCGATGCTCTATACGGAGATGGTTAATGCGACAGAAATCTCCCAGCTGCAAGAGTTACCGCAATTGATGGTTATCGGGGACAAAGAACAACCAATTAGTATGCAATTATTTGATTGCCGTCCCGATTTTATGGCTGTGGCGGCGGAAAAAGCGGTTAAAGAAGGAGCGATGACCATCGATATTAATATGGGTTGTCCCGTTAATAAAATTACTAAAAAAGGCGGCGGTTCTTCCCTTTTACGACAGCCAGAAATTGCCGAGCAAATTGTTAGGGAAGTGGTGAGAGCGGTATCGGTGCCAGTAACGGTGAAAACTCGCTTGGGATGGAACGCTCAAGAGATTAATATTATCGATTTTGCCCGTCGTTTGGAAGATGCGGGAGCGCAAATGTTGACCCTGCACGCACGCACTAGGGAACAGGGTTATCACGGGCCAGCCGATTGGCAATGGATTAAACGGGTGAAGGAGGTTTTATCGATTCCTGTCATCGCTAATGGTGATATTGTTTCTGTGGAAGCGGCGATTAATTGTTTGGAATTTACTCGGGCCGATGGGGTGATGTGTTCGCGGGGAACCCTCGGTTATCCCTATTTGGTGGGGGAAATCGATTATTACCTCAAAACAGGCAAAAAGTTGCCGCAACCTACCTCTATTGACCTGTTAAACCTAGCTAAAGAGCATTTACAGGGGCTATGGCTATACAAGGGACAACGCGGTATTTGGCAAGCCAGGAAACATCTGGCTTGGTATTGTCAGGATTTTACTGGTGCGGCGGTTTGGCGCGATCGGTTTTCGCGGATCGAATCTCTGGGGGAGGGCTGTGATTTAATTGATGGAGCTATTGCCCAATTAAACCTTGAAAACGAGAATATTTACAGATAACGGTGCTATAAGCTGTAGGTTCTTACGAACCTTTTGCTGGTTCGTCAGCATCATCGACAAGGTACATTTACTATCTAGGGGCTGCTGAAAAAGTACGGGCGAAGGACGCGGGCCGATGAAGACGCAAGGTTTTGAAGCACGATTCTCTCAAAATCTTGCACCTGTGGGAGCGAGAAAAGCCACAAAACCCTTACCTTGCCTACATTTCACCTTTATTCAGCAAAACCTACCTAAACCTGCTCACGGGTTTCAGCATTATGGCGCAATTTGCTTGCCTGCTCCTGACTATCGATAATATCAGGTCGGGAGCCAATAACCCCAACGCTTTCCCAATAAGCAACTAGCTCCAGCCCTGTTTTAGGAGGATTTTGTAGATAACTCATTCTCTAGCTCTGAAGGTAAATTTAGGCTGACGCTGTGCATAGACGTTTTTAGCTTATAATCATTTACTTGAATCAATGAGCATGGTGCGTTTCCCAAAATTGATCGCTGCAGCGGTAGGAATTGCATGAGGGAACGCACCCTACAGCTACATTGCTCTAGCGATTTAAGACATCATTGCGATGAGTAACAGAACCTACAATCTGCACCACCTCATCAATTAAGGCTTGAGTAACTTCCAACTCAACGAGGGTAGCAACTAAATCCTCAGCGATCGCATCGAAGTGGCTATCGGTTAAGCCCATCTCAGCCACTAATTCTTTATGTGCATCCCTCATAGGACGACCATTCCATTGTTCAGCACCACCAAAAGCATAGGTCATAAAGGCTTTTTGATGTTGTTTCTGTTGTTGCATATCTGTAGGAGCGAAGAAACGCTGGACTCGCTCATCTGCCAAAACCTTTTCATAAAATTTTTCTACAGCTAGATCAACAGCCGCTCCACCACCAAGCTTTTCATACAGTGTTTTCATTGAAAATTACTCCTTAATTGTATGAGTTCAAATGTGACACGAGACAGATGGGAGAAGTTGAAATGTTCAATAATCAAAAAGATTAGAGTATGGATAAATCGTAATTCATCTGTATTAGCAGCCCGCTCGTTGGAGCAAGGAGTATGTCTAACGGTTGAACTCACTCGCCGCCAATGACTTTGGATGATGTAGATAAGTTTAGCACAAGGTCCGGTGCAGTGATTGGTTAGATCGCTCCTAATTCTTACCTAGAATCTTGTCATACTCGGAGTGCGACCCAACCCAGAACCAAACTATCTTTTCTTCGTCTGACTTCTTAATCCCTAATGCTCGCCATCCAATGCCGACTCTGACTGACCAGATTTTTTCTCTTGGTTTCACCTCTTTGAACTCTAGGCTGGGGTGAAATGGATTTTCTTTCCAAATCTCGTAATTTTTCTTGGCTGTTTCTTGTACCCTTTGCGGCAAACTGAGAAAAAGTTGACGAAACCTCTTGGTTCTGGCTGACTTCATTCTGCCCCAAAGCCTTTATCTTCTGTTCTCCCCTCTTGTTCTTCTATCAGGGCTTCCTGTGCCATTGTTATTAAAGCTCCCAATTCCATATCTTCGTTAGAAAGGCTTTGCTGCCATTTTAATTCACTTTCAATATCTTCTAGCAATTGTTGAGCAAGTTCATCTTGAAGATGCTCTGGCAGTTTCTGGATTTCTGTGAATGCTTTTTGCAACAGAGTAGTCATGTTTTGTTCATGTTTTACGCGTATTGGACTATTTTACTACTTTTTCTACTCTCTATTAATTATCCAGAAACTTTCCGAATAAGGAGAGTAAGGATATGCCGAAAGTTTCCGCATATCACCCCGTTTTGTCGATTCCTGACAATCAGCCGAAATAACATCAGCTTTTCCCCAAGATTTCAGCACCAATTGTTCAATCTGACTGCACTTCGTAACAAAAATTTACAACTCGATCATAAGCGATCGCACTCCCATCGATCACTGTGCCTAGACGTTTTTAGATTATTATCATTTACTTGAATCAATGAGCATGGTGCGTTCCCCAAAATCGATCGCTGGAGCGGTAGGACTCGCATGAGGGAACGCACCCTACAAGAGCAGCGATCATAAGTAGTCATGCAAAATTAATTACCTGCCCGATCGAGCTAAAACCCTTACGGGGCAATGATCGTCATGTGTAAATAATTTTGCCTAGGTACTTACTAAGTAGTCATGCAAAATTAATTACCTGCCCGATCGAGCTAAAACCCTTACGGGGCAATGATCGTCATGTGTAAATAATTTTGCCTAGGTACTTATTCCCAAGTTAGAGTGATACCTTCTAGGTTACATACTCTCTGAATAGTTTCCAGTTTACTTTCAGTCAATTTCCCAAATAGGTGAACTCTCATTTTATGCTTGGGATAATACTGTCCATAACTCTTTATTTGTCCAATCGCTGATTTCCAGCCTTTTGTATTTTTGACTTCAATTATTTCCGTATTAGTTAAGACATCTATTCTACCTACCTTATCAATGTAAACCTCGGTTTTTCCTCCTAATTCTCTAGCCAGTTTGTCCCGATACCAAGCCTCTGTCCCCTTTAAAGGAGTATTTATCTCCGGCTCAATAACTATGCCATTAACCTGATTAATAAAGTCCCGAATTGCTCCTCTTACTAATTTTTGAGCAGCATTGGGGGACTGTCTTTTCCGTTTAGCCATTACTTACTCAGTGAATAATTTAGAGATACCATACCCAGCTAAACCAATTACTGCTCCTACTGCCGCTACGGGAGCCATTGTCACTGCAACTGCCGTCCCTCCTACTGCTAATCCCATACCCCCAACTAATGCTGATATACCGGCTCCAGCACCCGCACCAATTGCCGCTGCTCCAATTGCCGTTGCGTCTTGTTCTTCTATTGCTTTTTTGGTTCCGTAAACTGCTGTGCCAACCACTGCTCCTGCTGCTGCTACTGGAGCCATACCGACTCCTAGAGCAGTTCCTCCTACAGCAAGTCCCATACCGCCAACTACTGCCGATGCACTAGCTCCAATCGCCGTACCCACTCCCACTGAAATCATTGCCTGTTGAACTTCTTCTGGCTTATTTTTGTCCGTCATTTCTGGCTTATTTTTGTCCGTCATTATTTTGCCTCATTTTTTAGGTTTAACTAATTAAGTACCTAGGCAAAATTATTTACACATGACGATCATTGCCCCGTAAGGGTTTTAGCTCGATCGGGCAGGTAATTAATTTTGCATGACTACTTATACATTATACAGAAACTTTCCGAATATACTTTGCACGGCTACAACTTGCATTTTTTACTCAAGGACAACGCCAATTCAAAAATGAAACGCATCAACCTCAAGAGTTGACAAAGAAAGGCTCATCAGGTACTGTCTGATCATTAACAAAAACAAATCAGACCCAAAAACGAAGCCCCCAACATCTTAA